>CAZDTB010000119.1:0-876 GCA_964508075.1 uncultured Planctomycetales bacterium | reverse complement strand
GTGTGGCGGGTGATCAGCTCCTGCGGCACGAGCTCCAACGCCGCCGGCACCACTACGTTCTTGTCGAGATCGACGTATTCCAGATCGAACTGGGTTGCCAGGGCCTTGCTGACATCCTCCTCCGAGACCAGCTCCAGCTCGACCAGCGCCTCGCCGATCCGTTTGCCGTGCTCAGACGCATAGGCGATGGCATCGGCCAAGGCGTTTGGCGCCAAGAGCTCCCAACTCGTCAGGATTTCGCCGAGCTTCTTGCGACGTCGGGCCATCCGTGCGTTCCTCGTCTCGCGAGCAGGATTGGCAGAGTCACTCCGTGTGCGGGGGCTGCGAACCCCGGCTCCGCGCCCTCGGCGCGCTGAACCATAGTATTGTTTCGGCTCACGCCGCCAAAAGCAAGTTCACAGGCAGGGCAGAGAACGGCCAGCACGGGTGGGTTGCACAAGATGACCGCGGCCTGGTCGCAGGCGCAAAGGCCGGCCCCGCCGGGTTTACAGCGGGGCCGGTTATGTGTGCTGCCGCCTGTGTTAGAGGCCGAAGCCGTAGTTGGTCAGCAGGGCCGAGAGGTCGGCCAGGTCGACGTCGCCGTCACCGTCCAGGTCCCCGTCTTCGTAGGTCGCGCCGCTGGGCGTGCCGTAGTGCGCCAGCAACTGCGACAGGTCGGCCAGATCGACATCGCCGTCGCCATCCAGGTCACCGAGGATCGGTTCGGCGTCGGAGGCCCCCCAGATCTCGATGTCGTCGATGTTCCAGCCGGGATAGGTGATCGAATCGTCGGTCGGCCCCATCCTCCAGCGGACGTAGACGGTCGGTTCCCCGTCGGCCACCGCCGAAATGTCCAGCAACATCGGGATCCAACTGCTGTCGGACACGGTTGCCCCA
>CAZDTB010000118.1:0-11395 GCA_964508075.1 uncultured Planctomycetales bacterium | reverse complement strand
GTGATGATCCCGTAGCGGAATGCGATCGAGCCGATTGGCTCAGGCGCCCCGCGCAGCAAGCCTTGGATTTGACCAAGCTGTTCGCGTGAGATGGTCCCTTCGGCAGTCAGGAATTCGAGGAAAACCTTTCGCATCGTGATTCTCCGGTGACAGGCCCAGACTGTAGCAACTGAGTTGCCAGCCTGTGTATCGTCTTCAAGGGGTTGGTGCTTGAAAGGGTGGCCCGCCGTCCGGCCTCCCCGTCACGCGGTCAGGCTTTATCGGGCCGGGGGCGGCTGACGACCTGAGTGTCGTGGGCCGGGTCGGCGGCGTCGGGACCCGGCCGGTCGCCTGAGTCCGGGAGCAGCGTCAGCGGCAGCCTTGCCGTTATCAGCCGGAGATTCCCCGGGCGCGCAAGAACACCTGATCGAGCATCGGCTCCGTCAGCCGCTTGGTGAATGTGTTTTGCTGGCTGGGGTGATAGGAAGCCAGCAGCGTGCGACCATCTTCGCCGGTGAACTGGGCACCGTGACGGAACTCACCGGGCCTGACCCGCAGCACGCGGCTGGCGTGTGACCAGGCCAGTCCGCCCAGCGCGACGAGCACCTGCCACGGTACGCGCTCGACCGTCTCGCGCAAATACTGCGAGCAGTTGCGCATCTCCTTGGCAGTGGGTCGGTTTCCCGGAGGGGCGCAGCGGGAAACCGCGGTGATCAGGCAGTCGCTCAGCATCAACCCGTCGCCGGCATGGGTCGACCACGGTTGGTTGGCATATCCGGCCCTGTGCAGCGCCCGAAAAAGCCAGTCCCCGCTCCGATCACCGGTGAACAGCCGCCCGGTCCGATTCGCCCCATGAGCTCCCGGGGCGAGCCCCACGATCAGCAGTGTGGCCCTGGGATCCCCGAAGTTGGGCACGGGCCGAGCCCAGTAGGGCTCATCTCGGAAGGCGGCCCGTTTGATTTGGGCCACCTGGCGGCAGTGCGCCCGCAGACGCGGACAGCGCTTGCACGCCACGACACTTCTGTTCTGTCGTAGGAGCCAGTTCGCACCCATCTCGGCGGCCAGGAATACCCGCCCGGAGACGCGATGTACAGTCCTGCGCGTACGGCCTGTCGCTGCCGGTCGGCGTGTAGTGCGCACCTGGGCGGCGAGGTCCGCGCGCGCAAGGAGGGGATGATCGTCAGCATGCCTGACACGATGTGGTCGGCGTAGGACTGGGAGGGCGGGCGCTGCACCGGCCACCCGCTCGCTAACGCCGGCCCCGCCAGCTTGGTTTCGGCACGAATCAAGCGTTATTGCTGGGTGAACGTGCCGGCGCTATTGTCGTACGCGTACTCGTTTCCGGTCGGCACATACTCGTACGTGGTCGAGTCATTCTTCTTCCAGTTGCTGTCGGCAATGCCATCTTCGATCACGTTCGTGAAGAGCTTATTCGTTTCGCTCCCGACGCCGGTCGACGCACTGTCGAGGTTGCTCGGGTACGTGTCGCTGCCTTGGGCCAGGTTGGTCATGTGGGCGAGCTTGATGCCGGTGCGCACGGCGGCGACCGTGCCCTGTTCGGCCGCACCCTGTGCTTCGGTTCGGATGTCGCCGAACCTGGGGATCACGACCGCAGCGAGCAGGCCGATAATGACAATTACCATGACCAGTTCGACGATGGTAAAGGCGTGGCGTGTCTTCATGTGTGTATCCTTTCGTGGTGGTTGTCAGTTGTTACTCTGAGAGTCTGAGAGTCCACGGCCCATGGGGCCCCTGCAAGGTAACCGCGTATTCGCCAATCGCGATAATCGTAGATCCGTCGGCCAGGCGCTCGCCGACCGAGTGGACCGTGCCGTTAATCATTGCCAGCGGCCGCTCCCCGCTGATGATCGCGTTGAGCAGGAATCGGCGGCCGATCTCGCCGTGCGGCGTTTGTTCCTGCCGGCCCTGTGTCTGCTCCGGGGTAGCGAAGCGGAAGAAGGGGTCGGCCGGCCAGGCTGCGGCCGCCAGCAAACCCCGCTCGCGCGGTCCGGCCGGTGGGATCGTCGGCGCTGGCGGCGTCGAAAGTTGACCAACGATCTCCTCGATGTCGGTCACATCGGCGGTAGCGGCCTCGGCTTTCGACGGTGCGGCATCGGCGAGGAACTGCCGGAGTCCGTACCACGTGCTCAAGGCTGCAATCACGCCGCCGAGAATCAGTTTTCTCAGACCGCTACGGTTCATCATTCCTCTCGAGCAACTTGGCCTCGTGGGCCAGCGTCTCGCGGAGCCGCTCGTCCGGCACGAAGGGGACTTCGAGTTGCAGCCACAGCTCCAGCCGAGTACCCGCTCGATGCCACGACAGCTCCTTGAAACGCACGGGCAGGTCGAGCTCGCAAATCCGGTCGAGGCACGCCGTCAGGGCGGCGTAATCGCCCAGGCAGAGGACCGACACCTGTTCACACGCCAGGAGGTTCGCGCGCGAGGCAGCGGCGTATACCCCCGGCTCGCCGAGGGCTAGTTGTTCGATCGTGACGCGCTCGTCATGAACGGCCGCCGCCAGCCGGTCGAACACGCCGTACTGGTCCCGCTCGGGCAGCCAGTCCGGCCAGGCTTCGGTCGCCGTGGCGACGTTTTGCAGCCGGGCGGATTGTTGCTGGAGTCTGGCGACATGCTCCAACTCCGTATCGAGTTGCTGCACGTCGCGCGCCATCTCGCGGTCGAGTCTGACGATCTCGATTTGCGTGGGCGCCCACGTTGCCAGCAGGTGGGCCAGCGCGCCGCCGGGTGCCGCGACCAGCATCAGCGTGATTAAGATGCAACGCGGGGTTAGCCAGTGACGCACCGCATCAGCCTCCCTTGAGTTCCGCGCGAATCTCAATCACCGCCGGGTCGTCGTGACCGCTGCCGCTCACCGCCGTGACCTTGGCGTCAGCGAAGAACGCCGACCCGGACAACTCGCGTGCCCAGCGGGCCGCCAGAAGGCTGGCGGCCATCGGGCCACGGTACGCGGCGCGGATGTTCAGCGTCGCCGCGTCCGTCCGGTCGCTGAGCCGTACTTCGAGCAGCTCGACTTCCCGCGGAACGGATCCAAACACCGTCTTGAGCGGGCCGATCACCGCAGTTTTCACGGGTAGAGCCTCGAGCAATTTGCCCGTGCGTTGCAGTTGGGCGGCCAGTTGCTCGGCATCGGCTTGCAGCGCCGCCCGTTGCGCCCGCGCGTTGGCGAGTTGGCCCTGCAGTTGCTCGGTTACCGGATGCAGCTCAGCCAAGCTGGCTCGCGCCTGGCGCGGCGTGGCCGAATTCCCGAGCATGATCAGCAGCGCGCACAGACCCGCTGCCAGGGCCGGCTTGATCATCCGCGCCGCAAAGCGCTCCTCCGGCGGGCGGAGGTCGAGCGGCACGCCGGCGCGGCCGGATCTCGAAAACGTCGCCAGGTAGCTTGCTTCCGGGCACTCGGGCGAGACCACCGGGCCGCGCAACTGCAACTCCGCTGCTAGGAACTTGTCCAATCCGGGCAGGGGTGTCAGGCCCAACAGACTGAGGCCGGCCTCCCGTGGGTTCTGCCACTCGCCGTGGGATAAGCTCTGTTCGATTTCGTGCTGCAGCTTCTGTAGCACCGGGTCGAGCATCGGCCATAACTGGGCCGGGAGCACGCCGGGTCGGACTTCATCTTCGCGTTCGACTGGGACGCCGACCTCGCGCGAGAGCGTGTCGGCTTCCGGGGCTGAGAGCGTAATCGGTCCGCGGTCGCTCAGGATCGGGCGTTGATAGGCTTGCACGAAATCACGCCGACCCAGCAGAATGTCGCGACAGGTTATCAGGCGGCCGTCGTGGAACAGTTGGATCGAGGTGGTCCGCTCGCCAAGAATCAGTTGCACGAGCGCGCCGCGGTCGGTGGTCGGTCCAAACGCACCGGCCAAAGCGGTCATCACCCGGACGCGCAGACCGGCTCGGTGGCAAGCCGCGCAGATCGCCCGGCTCAGGGCGCGATCCACGCCCGCCGCCACCAGGCAAACCCGCTCACGCCGTGATGACTGCGGATCGCGGGCCAGGTCGATCGCCAGTTCGCGACCGTCGGCGTAGTTCATCAGATGGGTTTGGACCGCCTGGAGCTGATTCCGCTTGCTGAGCGGCGGCAACGTTAGCCGTTGCACGATCGTTCCGGAACCGACGAAGGCGATGTAAACGTCGCCACCTTTGAGCTGATTCTCGGCCACGAACTGTTCGAGCGCCGTGAGGCGACCGTTCTCGCACAACTGTGCGGACTCGTAATCGACCTCTCGCTGCGCCACCAGTTTCGCGCCCGCGTCGTTCCCGCGTGCCGCAAAAACCGTGGCGCTCGAGGCGTCGCAGACGAGCCCGACCCAGTTGCCTGTGGTTCTTGGTCCGATCATGCTATCCAACTAGTCGAGTGCGCAGGCCCACTCCGCGCCCGGCGTCGGGTGTTACATCGGCCAAGTCATCGGGGGACTTAGGTTTGGACTACGCCGTATCGCTCGTTCGACCCACCTCTTCGGGCTCGAAGCGGCCGGGGCGTGGCCGATAACGACGGTGATCGGCCCGGATGGCCGACCTCAATGTGAAGCAGTGAGCGCCAAGTTGTCGATCGCCCGCTGCGGAGAGTGCGGTGTGCCCGAGCCGCCTTGCGCCGCCACGTGCACGGCGTAGTAGGTGTAGCCCTCGCCCGCGTCCAGGCTGGCCCGGAAGTGCGTCCAGGAGCTGGCCTTGGACAGGTTGTTGCTGTCGTACAGCACCGTCCCGGCATCAGTCCAATCGCGGTAGGTGGGCAGGCCCGGAACCAACAGGCCCGACCTGGGCAGCGCGTTGACGCCGCGGACGGTTACCTCCAGGCTCCCGCTCGTCCGGATGTAGTCGAAGTCGAGCACCAGGGTGCCTTTGGCGCCGTTGGCGTCAACGTACTGCCCCATCGTGTTGGAGCGGCGGAGCGATTCGGCGAAGTGGTTACCCGAATCGCGCGTGATGTTCCAAGGCATGGCGCCCCAGCCCCACCCCCGCGGGTCGTCCTCGAGGCTGAAGCCGTAGCCGGCGCACCATGTTCGCAGGGTGTGCGTGCCCAGCCACAGCGGCCAGCGGTTAATGACGCTGGGATCTTCGAAGTCTCCGCCGACCAGCAGGTTCCGCGACATGACGAGCTGCATCGGCGTGTGGGCCCAGCGCTCGAAGTAGGCGCCGCCGGATGTTCCGCGGCTCCTCAGCCGAACGGTCTCGGCACCGGGCCAGACCGCCACGCTGAAGGTGGCGCCGGCCAAGTCGCCTTGGAACAGGAACAGCGGGTCGGCGGCAAACGACGTATCGCCTTCGTAGACCACGCGGGCCATGTCTTCTTGCAGATCGGAGTCGTTGCTCAACTCCCAGAGCGTCAGCTGGGTGGCGGCCATCGTCGCCGCCTGGGCTCGCAGTCGGTGAATCCCAGCCTCCTCGGTCGAGAGCTGGGCGGCGTGTGTGCTCAGGAACAGACCGGCGAACGCCGCCACGACCAGCAGGATCGCGACGGCGGAAACCAGGGCGGCGGCTTTGCGGCGGGTAACAAGGTGACAAGGTGACCAGGTGACCAGGTGACCAGGGCGGGCAAGCAGGGGGTCGGCGAAGTGTGGTGAGATGGGGGCTCGGTTGGTCATTGCCAGCTTCCCAGTGAGAACGTGATGGTCTGCTCGTAATCATCCCGGCTGTAAGGCTTCGAGGTGTCTGGCTGGGGAAGCTCGATCAACCCGGCGGAGAACGCCCGGTCCGGCGCGACGACCAGACCGCCATACTTGCGACCGTTGTCCGGGTCAGACCAATCGAATCGCACCGCCAGCACATCTTCCAATGCCTTTCCGCTGACCGAGGATGCCCACGCGCCACTGTTCAGCAGGTACTGAAGCGCAAAACCCTGCACCGGCGCGGCGATTGGCGTCCAGCCGCTGGTATTCCACTTCTGCTCGAATTGCCCGCTGTTCTCGCGCAATTGCCAGTCGCCTACCGCCAAGCGGCTCGACTGCGCCCGCGACAGGGCGTCGTGGTTCTCCGGTGGATCAGCGTCCCGCCAGATTCCGGCCGCGATCTGCTCGGGGCGGACGGTCGCGGTAGCTTGCGCGGTGGCCTCGCGCAGTTCCGCCTCGGCCTCCTGATAGGCAACCGCCGTCTGCGTGGTGGGGATGATCGCCGAGGCGAAGATCAGGCCGGCGATCGCAATTGCCAGGACGATTTCGACCAACGATGCTTGCATTGCCTCAACTCACGCGGGCACTCGGGCTGCTGGCTCTGGTGAGCACACAGCCGAGGGCGGCTGTGCCACATGCTCGGCCTGCTCTAGGACGACCCGACCGCGCCGGGGACATCGGTTACGAACGACTCGATCACCAGCGCCCCGCCCTGCGGGCCGCTGACGAGGATTCGAAAGCGCTTGATTCCGGAGCCCGCCAGCGGTGTCAGATGGTCCATCGGGCTGACCTCCTTGATCGTGGTCTGCCGCGTGTAGCCCGTCAGGCCCCGCGGTGCGGTCTCGTCCGGGTAGGCGCCGTCCTCGATGTAGTCGTAGCCGCGCGTCGGATTGGCGTGGTCGGCGAAGACCTCCCACATGCGTTCGGAGGCCAGTTGGGTCAAATCCTGCTGGACCAGCACCGCTTGCTGCTGCTGTATCCCAGCCGCCATCTGGAACATCAACGGCGGCACGGCCAATCCGAGGATCACGATCGCGATGACCACTTCGACCAGTGACAGTGCGCGGCGATTCATCATGGCCAGTTAACCTCCGAGAGTCCGGAACCGGCGAACACGGTCAGCGTCGCCCCATTGTTGAAGGTCACGTCGACGTCACTGCTCAGGCGCGTCCCGGAGGTTCCAACCAGCATGCCGTCGGCATCGAAGCCGAACGTAGCGGTCGGCGCCGAGCTGATGCTCAAGCTGCCGGACAGGTCCTGCAACGCCACCTGCCACGGCTCGCTCGTCAAGGGGTGATCGATCAGCACGGCTGAGATGGAGCCGCTGGCGGGCGTGGGCTCCTGCTGGATCTCGTACGTCTGGCTGTCCAGATCGAAGACACACAGTGTCCGCCGCGCTGAGAGCAAAGCCTGGTTGCGGGCGTGGAGGACGTCGGCTTGCACGCGCTGGACCGCCGCCGACGAACGCCACGTGCTGATGCCGTGCAGACCCTTGATCGAGACAGAAGTCAGGATCAGCGTGAGCACGATCACCATCACCATCTCTACCAGCGTGAAGCCGCGTCGGCGGGTCACTGGACCGCTCCTGCCGGTTCGGCGCTGTCCTGTGCCAGGCGTGCAATCGCCCGGCGAACATGATCGGGCTCGACGCGCTGCGCCAGATCGAGGTACGCCACGTGCAACGCCAGGTGAGCCGCCCGGTTGATCAACCGCGGTACGCTCTCCGACCAATCGCCGATCAGCTTTGCCGCCTTCGGCGAGAACGTTTTGCGATTCGTTTGAGGCCGGCGATCCGCCGGCGGATCCGGCTGCTGGTCATTGGTCTTTCCCGCAGCGACGTCCAGTCGATGCAGCAAGTAGGGCAACACTTCCTCCAGCCCCAGCGGTCCGAGCTGCACGGTCGTGAACAGGCGTTGCACCAGCCACGCCGGCCAGTGCTTCCGCGGGCGCACCTCGTCTCCGGCCAGCAGCACGTCTACCCGGCAGCTTCCCTCGATGTCCAGATTCAGCAGCCAGCGCAGCTCCTCGAGCACGTCTGGGGCGGCTTCGGTAGGCCAGTTGTCGAACATCAGCACGATCGACTGCCCGTGTTGCTCGGCCTCCTGAGCTTGCCGCAGGATCGCATCCATCGCCGCCCCGGCATCGTCGACCAATGTGTGCGTCAGGTGATACGCGACGCGTTTGAGCAGCCCGACCTCCGAGCAGGCGACTTCGGGCACGAAGGCAACTTGAAAGCGTTCGCGCGGCAACCGTCGCCGCAGCGCCCGCAACAGCAGCGTCTTGCCGCAACCCGCCCGCCCGCGCAGCAGCACCGGCTCGCCGCCCTCGCAGGCCGCGTAGCTGATGGCGGCCAGAGCATGCTCGTGCTGGTCGGTCGTAAACAGGAAGCGCGAATCCGGCCGCGCTTCGAACGGGCTGCGCTCGAGAGACCAGTGATCCAGGTACACGGTGGCCACTCCGGCTAATGCTTGAGCATCAACGTGTTCGTCTCCCACATCGGGAGAAAGATCGCTAATGCCAGACCCAGCACCAAAGCGCTCACTACCAGCGTCAGGACCGGCTCCAGCGCGGTCGTCAACCGCTTGATCCTGACATTGATGTCTTCTTCGTAGTGCGTCGCCGCCGCCGACAGCGTCTCATCGATCCGCCCGGTCTGTTCGCCCACCGCGATCATCTGCTCGACCAACTCGGGCAGCACGTGCGTTTCGGTGACGGCGTCGGCGATCGAGCTGCCGATGGTGACCTTGCGGCGGATGTCGGCGGTGAGGGTCTTCACGGGTCCGGCAATCAGCATGTTCTCAACGACCTTCAACGATTCCAGCAGCGGCAGACCGGCTCGTTCGAGCAGTGCGATCATCCGCGAAAACTGCACCACGCTGGACAAGTAGAAAACGTGCCCGATGATCGGGAACCGAGCCAACGCGTGGCCGACCGCCGCCCGCACCGCCGGCAACGGTGCCAGAAGCCATGCCCCGATCGCCAGGGCGAGCGCCCCGGCCCCCAATTCCCAGCCGTGGCTCTTTACAAACTGGCTGGTCGCCAGCAGCAGGCGGGTCGGCAGCGGGAGCGTTCCGCCCGTCGCGGCAAACACCGAGGTGAACTGCGGGACCACCCAGGTCAACATCACGATCGACGCCGCGATCAGCGCCACCACCACGATCGCCGGATACGTCAAGGCGCTGAAGAGCTCGCGGCGGAGCGTAGCCCGGCGTTCGTAATAGGCGATGAGCTCGTCCAGGGCGGCCGTGCTGATGCCGCCGGCCTCCCCCGCTTTGATCGTTCCGATGTAGAAGGAGTCGAAGGTGCGCGGGTGGGCCGCCAGCGCTTCCGACAACGTTGCTCCGCTCTGGATATCCCCCGCGATTCGATCGAGCAGGCGCTGATAGTCACCTTTGGCCTTCTGGCGCAGTAGGCCGAGCGTCGAGAGCAGGGTCACGCCGCTGGCCAGCATCACCTTGAGCTGCCGCGTGAATTCCAGCAGTTCGCGCAGCCGCAGCCGAATCTTCGTGGGCATGCCGAGATCGTCACGCGCCGCCGCCCGCTTCGATTTTGCCGGTCGCATCCGCAGCGGCATGAGCGACCGCTGCGCGAGAGCGCGGGCGACCTCGGCCTCCGACTCGGCGTCGAGCACGCCTTCAATGACGCGCCCAGTCGTATCCGCCGCTCGATATACAAAGCTCGGCATCGGCTAGTTCTCCGAAGCAGGGCCGGCACACACGCTGGCCGGCGGTGTCTCGGCCCCGGCTTGATTGGCCGCTTGCAGCCAGCGCCCCAACAAGGCCTCGTACGCGGCGATGTCGAACCCGGACGCTTCCGGGGCGTGACGGCGCCGCCCCGAGGACGCTGGCGATGACTGTCCGTATTCGCCACCAGCTGAATCAGGGTCGGCGGCGTCCGACTGAGACAGCACGGCGGCCCAATTCGCCCCGATGTCCACGTGACCGGCCGCGCGCAACAATTCCTGGACGGTGGTGAGTCCCTGGCGAACCTTCACCAGCCCATCCTCGATCAGCAGGCGCATCTTGTTCTGACGCGCCAGACCGACCAGCGTGCGCTCGTCCTCGCCCGCCATGATCGCGCGACGCATCTCATCGGTCACGATCAGCAGCTCGAAGATGCCGATCCGCCCTTGGTACCCCGTGTTGCCGCAGCGCTTGCAGCCCATCGGTTGCATCAGCGCGCTGCCCGCGGCGCGCCCCGCCCAGCTTGCTGAGAGTGCGTCAGCCGTGTTCTTTGGCAACAGGCTCAGAATCGCCTCGGGATCGTCCGCCGGGCGGGCACAGTGCTGGCAGAGCCGTCGACAGAGTCGCTGTGCCAGCACCCCGACCAGCGCCGAGGAAACCAGATAATCCTGGGTGCCCATATCGAGTAGCCGGGCCGGTACGGCGGCGGCACTGTTGGTGTGCAGCGTGCTGAGCAGCAGGTGCCCGGTCAGGGCGGCCTGCAGCGCGGTCTCGGCCGTCTCTCGGTCGCGGATCTCGCCCACCATGACCACGTCGGGATCCTGTCGCAGGATGGAACGCAGACCGCCATGGAACGTGAGTCCCGCCTTGGGGTTGACCGAGACCTGGCGGATCTGCGGCAGGCGGATCTCCACCGGGTCCTCGAGCGTGATGATGCTTTGCCGAACGCGGTCGATCCGCGTCAACGCCGAGTACAGCGTGGTGCTCTTGCCGCTGCCGGTCGGCCCGGTGGCCAGCAGCATTCCGTGCGGCAGATGGATCAGCCGATCGAAGGCGTCGCGGTCGGCGGTGTCCATGCCGAGCTCTTCCAGCGAAAGCAGGTGCCCGCCACTGCGTAACAGCCGCAATACCACCGCCTCGCCGTTGGCCGATGGGAGCGTCGAGACGCGGATGTCGAGCTCTTCGCGGTCGGCAGCCAACTTGAAGTGCCCGTCCTGGGGGCGGCGGGTCTCGGCGATATCCATGTGAGCCAAGACCTTGATCCGCGAGACAATTGCCGGCAGCAGGGCTCGAGGCGGGGCGGGAACCTCACGCAGCACGCCGTCGATTCGAAAGCGGACTCGCAGGGCCTGCTCCTCGGCATCAATGTGGAGGTCGCTGGCCTTGCCGGCGGCGGCCTTGTCGAGCAGCACGTTGACCAGCTTGACCGCCGGCGCGTCGGCGACGTCCTTGAGAATGTCTTCCCAGGCGAAAGCCTCGACGGTCTTGGCTTTCTTCTCCGACTCAAAGCCGCCGTAGGCCCACTCGATCAGGTGCTGCAACTCGCGTGGGCTGGCGAGGCATTGATCGACCTCGAAGCCGGTGTGCAGGCGGATTTGATCGAGGACCGTGAGGTTCAGCGGCCAAGACACCGCCAGCGTGATGATGCGCTCGCCGGCGAAAATCGGAAACACACTCTGCCCCCGGGCGAGCTCTTCCGGGATCAAGGCGCGGTTCTCAAGATTGACGCGGTAGTCGCCCGGCTCGATGAACGGCATGGCGTAGCCTTGGGCCTGCGCCAGCACCAGATCGCGCTGCGAGACACAGCCGTGCTCCACCAGCCACCCGCCGACCTGCCGCGGGTCCTGTCCCGCCTCGCGCAAGGCGGTCTGGAGCACGTCGGGCGTGACCAGGTTGCTTTCCTCCAGAATCGTGATCCAGGGCGGGCTGTCGGGCGGGGGCCGCGAAGACGACTTTGGCTTGTCGCCTGTGCGGCCGGACCTGCCCGGGGAGGCGCTGCTCATTCGCTCGCCTCCTGTTCCTCCGCGATCCGCAGGGCGCGAACGAGCTCGCAGTCGGTGTCCTCAAAACGCAGCCCCAGACCGTAGCGTGGCTCGCGATCAACCATCT
>CAZDTB010000117.1:6806-11397 GCA_964508075.1 uncultured Planctomycetales bacterium | reverse complement strand
ATTGCCCCCTATATCTGCTGCCCGCCAGTCGATAGAAACCAGGGGTGTGATTCTTTTGGGCGCGGTTGTCATATTCCTCGCCGTGCCTCTGGGTTTCAGCAAAAGCCTTTTGGATTGGTACACGCCGTGAGAGAGAGATCAGGGATGACCTCGCCCGCTTCCGGTTTCCGCAGCACGATGAATGCTCGTGAGGAGTTCGAGCCCCCGGTGCTCGCCGAGAACGCCCGCCGGGTGCTTGAGGCGCGCTATCTGAAGAAGGACGAATCGGGTACGTGCCTCGAGTCGCCGACCGACCTGTTCAGCCGGGTGGCTCGCACCGTTGCGGAGGTTGAGTCGGGCTACGGGGCTTCGGAGCTTGAGTGCCGGAAGTGGCAGCGGGCGTTCTACCAGGTCATGGCCAGGGGCGATTTCATGCCCAACTCCCCGACCCTGATGAACGCCGGACGCGAGATGGGCATGCTGTCGGCGTGTTTCGTGCTGCCGGTACGCGACTCGATCACGGATATTTTCAACAGCATCAAGCACACCGCCCTGATCCAGAAAGCGGGTGGCGGAACCGGGTTCGCCTTCGACGAACTGCGACCCACCGGCGACTATATCAAGTCCAGCGGCGGGACCACCAGCGGCCCGATCAGCTTCTGGAAAGCGTTCAGCGAAGCGACCAACGCGATCCAGCAGGGCGCGTTTCGCCGCGGCGCCAACATGGGCATGATGTACATACATCATCCCGATATATTGAAGTTCCTGCACGCCAAGCAGGATCTCGACCAGTTCACGAACTACAACATCTCGGTGAAGATCACCGACGCATGGATGGAGGAGTTCCTGCGGGACCCCGATTCGCCACACGTGGTCCGCAACCCGCGAAACGGGCGGACTTGGGTACTGCCGCGCGACCTCGATATCTGGAAGTACAACATCCGCGATCTGATCGGGGTCGAGTGCGTCGAGCCCGTTTCGGAGCGGGATCCCGGGGCGTACTACCTGTCGCCGCGGCTGACCGGCGAGTTGCCCACCGATGTGCGCGGCAAGGTTTACACCAAGCGTGAGATCTGGCAGATCATTGTCGAGAACGCCTGGCGGACCGGTGAGCCGGGCGTGGTGTTCATCGACCGCATCAACGAGCACAACCCCACGCCGCAGCTCGGAAGGATCGAGGCGACGAATCCCTGCGGGGAGCAGCCGCTGCTGCCGTACGAAGCCTGCAACCTCGGCAGCATCAATCTGGGCAATTTTGTGAAGGCCCCGTGCACTTCTGAGGCGGAGGTGGACTGGGAGGCCTTGAAGCCGGCGGTGCATCTGGCGACGCGCTTCCTGGATAACGTGATTGACGCCAACAATTATCCCCTCCCCGAGATCGAGGCCATCTGCCAGGCCAACCGGAAGATCGGCCTGGGGGTGATGGGGTTCGCCGACGCGTTGTTCAAGCTCAATGTGGCCTACAACAGCGAGGAGGGCGTGGCGTGGGGGGCGCGCTTCATGCGGTTCGTCAACGACGAGGCACACAATTACAGCGAGCACTTGGCGAAGACTCGCGGATGCTTCCCCAACTGGCAGGGGAGCGTCTGGCATACCGGGCACAACCGGATGATGCGCAACGCCGCCACCACCACCGTGGCCCCGACCGGGACGATCAGCATGATCGCGAACTGCTCGGGCGGCATCGAGCCGCTGTTCTCGCTGGCGTTCGTGCGGAACGTGCTGCGCGGGCAACGGAAGAGCGACACGCCGCTGGTGGAGGTCAACGAGACCTTCCGCAACGTGGCCGAGCGGGACGGCTTCATGTCGGAGGGCTTGTTCGAGCGGCTGGCGCGCGAGGGCACGCTGCGCTACAACGACCAGGTGCCCGAGGACATCAAGAAGGTGTTTGTATGCGCCCACGACATCACGCCAGAGTGGCACGTGCAGATGCAGGCGGCGTTTCAGGAGCACTGCGACTCGTCGATCAGCAAAACGATCAACTTCCCCAGCTCCGCAACGCCCGAGCACGTCGACCAGATCTATAGCTTGGCGTTTGAGTTGCGCTGCAAGGGCGTGACCGTCTATCGCAACGGCTGCCGTGATGACCAGCCGATGGCGCTCAAGAGCGAAGCGAGTGAGGGGCAAGAAGCTCAGCCCAAGGCTCAGGAGGGGACTGTGGAGGCGTCGGCGGAGCAGCCCGCCAAGCGGGTTGCTGCCGCCGCACCTTCAGCGTCCGGTCACGACAGCGGCAAAGGTGCTGGCAACGGCGGGGGCCGGGCAGGCAAGCCCGCGGCGGGGACGGCGATTCCCGCGCCGCCACGGATCGTGCCACAGGACTTGCCGGAGATCGTCAGCGGTCTGCGCATTCGTCAGATGACCCCGTTCGGCAACATGCACGTCAAGATCACCGTCGATCCGCGTGGCGACCGCGAGTTGGAAGTGTTCGCCCAACTTGGCAAGGGCGGCGACGTCGCCAACAGCGATCTCGAGGCAATCTGCCGGATGATCTCGCTCTGGCTGCGGTCCGGCGGCGGTCTGCGCGACGTAATCAAGCAATTGGAGGGGATCGGCTCTTCTCTGCAAATACCGACGCGTGCCGGCCGCATCATGTCGCTGGGGGACGGTTTAGCTACGGCACTCAAGAAGTACACGCGGGCCAAAGAGCGCTTCGGCCTGCGGTCGTTGCTGTTGGGCGAAATCGACCTGGCTGAGCTGGACAATCCGCATCGGCCGCCGCACACGCCCGAGCGAACACCTTCGGATCGCACCCTCGAAACGGAACGCATCCCGCATTCGGCGGGGGCCCACAGTGCCGAACTGCGCCGGGGCGTGACCATGGAAGAGAGGCAACCGCGAGCCCGAGAGATTCGCTTGGACCGGCCGCATGCGTTGGCCACCCAGGGCGAGGAGAAGCAGGTCTCCGAGCAGGCGTTTGGGGCGGCGTCGGATGGGATGGTTGGCGGCGCGGCCTCGGTTGGGACCGCCTTGGCCGAACTTCCCGAGATCGAGACGTGCGTGAGGGACGAAATCGAGCTGAGCACCGAGAGCTCCGCCCTTGCGATGGTCAGCTCGGTCACCCCCGGCTCCGCCGCGGGCGGCAACGGTCAGGGCGCCGCCGAGCGGGCGCTGGGCACCGTACTGGGGCCCGCTTACGACAAAGCCGCCCATTACAAGCTCAAGTGCCCCGAGTGCAACGGCTGGCTGACGGCCCAGGAAGGTTGCCGAAAGTGCCACGGCTGCGGCTGGTCGGCGTGCTGAGAGCAACGTGAGCTTCGCGACCCGAGTGGTCGCGAAGCTTCAGTCCGACGAGCGGCAGACCGGCGTGGCTGTCGCTCGTCGATTGTTTTGCGCGCGGCCCATCGGTCCGCTACTTCGGTTTGGGCGGCCGTGGTGCACGTCCACAGTGGCGCCCGCGTTCGCAGCGCAGTTCACGCCGCCTTGACTTTCACACCGTTATGCTTTTGCATGGTTGACTGTCCAGCCGGGCCCGGGTCCGGAGTGTATCCTGGCGTTGTCGAAAGGGTATCGCTGAGCGTCTGCCGACTGGGATCCCACCATGCCATCCACGGTTGCACCAGTTTCGCACTCGACGGACGTGCCCAGCCTGCTGGAGCGGTTTCGGCAGCTTTGGACGCGGCGAGAGACGATCCGCTATTTGGTCAGCAGCCAGCTGAAGGCCGGGCATCGGGACAAGGTTCTCGGGCATCTATGGAACCTGCTCGACCCGATGTTGTTCGTCGCCGTGTACTTTGTCGTCTTCGGCTTGCTGTTTCAGCAGCGGGCGCCCGGGCAGACGACCGAGTTCATCCTGTACCTGTCGGTCGGCGTGTTGGCCTGGCGGTTCCACGGGACTGCGATCACCCAGGCCGCCAGTTGCGTGCGCGGCAACCGCGGGCTGATCCACGAGATCAGCTTTCCGAAGGCGGTGTTCCCGGTAGCGATCTGCCTGTCACGGCTGTACGACTTCCTGTGGGGATTAGTGGTGGTGGTGCTGCTCGTGCTGCTGTTGGGCAACGGCGTCACACCTCACTGGCTATGGCTGCCGGTTGTCTTGCTCCTGCAGTTGCTGTTCACGCTGGGGGTCGCGTTCATCGTTGCGCACCTGGGGGCCTTCTTCGCAGACACGGTGAACATCGTCGACGTCGTCATGCGGCTGTGGTTCTACATGTCGCCGATCTTCTATCAGGTTCGCGGCCCGCGGGCGATTCTCCCCGAGGAGTATCTACCGCTGTACATGTTGAACCCGACCGCCTGCTTCTTCGAAGCCTATCGCGACGCGCTGCTGTGGGGGCACACGCCGGAGACCGGCGTGATCGTCTACGTCGGCGTCGTCTCCGTGCTGGTAGCGCTGATTGGATTCGCCCTTTTCGCCCGTGGTGAAGGAAGCTTCGCGAAGTATGTCTGAGCAGCCGGTCCAACCAAGCATCGTCGCCGAGGACATCTGGGTCCAGTTCCTGATCCGTTATCATCGGCGCGAGGTGACGATGCGCGAAACCTTCGTCCGCCTGCTCGATTGGTTCCGCTCGGACAAGGAAGCGAACGGCCGGTGGCGCGCCGGGTTCTGGGCGCTGCGCGGCGTCAACCTGAGCGTGTATCCCGGCGAGGTCGTCGGCCTGGTCGGGCCAAACGG
>CAZDTB010000117.1:3975-6796 GCA_964508075.1 uncultured Planctomycetales bacterium | reverse complement strand
CCGGCAAGACGACACTTCTGAAAACGCTGGCCAGCATCGTTGGCCCGGATCGCGGACGCCTCCGCGTGTGCGGTACGGTGGGTTGTCTCTTGAGCTTCGGCGTCGGTTTCAAAGCCAGCCTCAGTGGCCGTGAGAACATTTATCTCAATGGCTCGATTCTCGGGCTCAGTCGCCGCAAAATCGACGAGCGGATTGACCAGATCGTCGAGTTCAGTGAGTTGGGTCAGTTTATTGACGCTCCTGTAAGAACGTACTCGGCCGGCATGAAGGGCCGGCTGGGCTTCTCCATCGCTGTGAACATCGATCCCGACGTCCTGTTGCTGGACGAGGTGCTGAGCGTGGGCGACGCGGCGTTTCGCACCAAAGCCGGCTCGATTCTGGATCGCTTTCGCGGTGAGAACAAAACAGTGGTGATCGCCAGCCACAGCATGGACCTGATCAAGCGAAGCTGTACGCGTGCGGTCTGGCTGGATCGCGGACGGATTCGCATGGAGGGTGACCCATCCGAGGTCGCACAGGCGTATATCGCCGAGTCCAAGCAACAACAGAAGGCATAGGAAGGGGCCTGGCAGATGAGGGGTGGCCGCGGCTTCGAGTGCCGCATGCTGGCGTATCTGGATGACCACAACGCGCAAGTCAGTCTCTAAGCCGCCACGCGGGGGCCTCTCCGATCAAACGGTTCACCTCGTTTCGCTCAGCGCCGTCACGTGGGAGTTCGGACTCGTCGGGCGAACGCGCATGTTGACCGAAACCTGGGTGCGGCAAGGCCACCCGACGACTTTCGTTCAGGTCCCGTCCTACCGAACGGCATTGCAGCGCCTCACCGCAGTACTCAAGCCGAGAGACGAAGCGCCGGTAGTACGACCCTGGCCGATCCTTCCTTGTCGTTGGTGGAATCCCGCGAACGAGACTCGGTTGCGCCGTGCATCGCGGCGGCGCGCGGTCGGTCTTCGCCGACAACTCAACAAGCTGCTTGATTTCTCCGAGGCAACGGCGGTGGTCGTCTCACCGGTCTGGACTCCGTGGCTGGAAGAACTGCCCTTCATGCGTGTGGTGTACGACTGCATTGATGACGTTGCCGTGCACGTCCCGCGCGCCAACCTTCTCCGGCTATACCAGAAATGGGAGGACGAGCTGGTGCAAAGGGTGGCGGGCGCCGTCGTGACTGCTGCGCCTTTGGCCGACACGTTGCGGCAGCGGCGGGCCGACCTGCCGATCGCGACGATCCGCAACGGCGTGGACGTGGAACGATTCGAGGCTGGGGCGCGCTCATCGCCGCGGCCGACTGATGTACCTGCCGCCGGACGGCCGGTCGTCGGCTTCGTCGGGGCGCTCTACGAATGGATCGACTGGGAGCTGATCGCCCAGGTGCTGCGCGCACTGCCGGAATACGATTTCGTCTTCGTCGGACCCCACGACGGGCGTAGTCCGGTTAGCGCGTTGAGCGGGATTGACAACGCTATGTTTCTGGGGGCGCGGAGCTACGACCGCGTTCCGGCTTACGTGCAGGCCTTCGACGTCTGCTGGGTGCCTTTCGATCAGAGCCGGGTCTCGCGCGCGGCGAACCCCGTGAAGATCTATGAGTATCTTTCGCTCGGCAAGCCGGTCGTGTCGACGCCGGTGGCCGACACGGAGTCCTTCGAGGGGCTGATTCGAGTGGGCCGCGGTTCGGATGAGATCGCGGCGCACCTGCGGGCGGCACTTACCGAGGATGGTGATCAGGCGGCGCGGCGGGTGCGGTTCGCGCGGGCTAACTCGTGGGATGTCCGGGCGAGAGACTATGTGTCATTCGTCGCCTCGCTGGCGGGATAGCGTGCGGAGCGGTCACTCGCTAGAGTAAGGCGTATGAAGCATGTTCTGCTGGTTTTCGGAACCCGCCCCGAGGTGATCAAGCTCGCGCCGGTGGTTTTTGCCCTGCGCGCCCGCCCGCAGCGCTGTCGCGTCACACTCTGCTCGAGCGGCCAACACCGGACGCTGCTGGACGCCGCCTTGGCGGACTTCGATCTCCAGGCCGATCTCGACCTGGACCTCATGCAGCCGGGGCAACACCCTTGCGATCTGCTCGGGCGTTTGATGCTTGGCTTGCGGTCGACGCTCACCGAGCTGCGGCCGGACGTAGTCGTTGTGCAGGGTGACACGACGACGGTGATGGCCGGGGCGTTGGCGGGATTCTTGTGCGACTGTCGCGTGGCTCATGTTGAAGCCGGGCTGCGGACGCGTGACAAGCGCGCTCCGTTCCCGGAGGAGGTCAACCGGCGCGTTACGGGGGTCGTTGCGGATTATCACTTCGTGCCGACGGCCTCGGCACGCGACAACCTGCTGGGGGAGGGCGTTGACGCCGAGAGTATTTACCTGACCGGCAATACGATCGTGGACGCGCTGCACTGGATGCGCGCTCGCGTCGGTCGGCGTCGATTGCCGGTCGAGCTGGATCCGGGTGGCAGGCGGCTCGTGCTGGTCACGGCGCATCGGCGGGAGAGTTTCGGGACGCCGCTGCGCGAGTTGTGCGAAGCGCTGCGCGAGATCGCCGAGCGTCACGACGACGTGCAACTGATCTATCCGGTTCATCTCAATCCGAACGTGCAGCGGCCGGTGCGCGAGATCCTGGACGGCTGCGCGCGTGTTCGGCTGGTCGAGCCGTTGCCTTATGCCGACTTCGTCGCCGTGCTCGCGCGGTCGTATCTTGTGCTGACGGATTCCGGCGGCGTTCAAGAGGAAGCGCCCGCGCTGGGCAAGCCGACGCTCGTGCTGCGCGAGAAGACCGAACGGCCGGAGGCGGTCGCGGCCGGCGTCGTGCGGTTGGTCGGCACCAACCGCGCGC
>CAZDTB010000117.1:0-3965 GCA_964508075.1 uncultured Planctomycetales bacterium | reverse complement strand
CTGCTCAGCGACCCGCAGGCCTACCAGGCGATGGCCCGCCCGGTCCAAGTTTACGGCGACGGCCGCGCCGCTCCGCGGATCAGCGAAGTGCTGCTCGATGGGCGAATGACCAGCGGGGCATTCGGCGCGGAGGCCTAAACCCGATCCCACGTTCGAGTGGCAGACGATTGAGCGCCATGCGTGCCCTCTGGTTCGTGCGTGACAACCTGCAGACGCACCCCGGGGGGGATACCACCCAGATTCTGAGCACCAAGGCCGGACTTGAGCGGCTGGGCGTGACGGTCGAGTTGAGAAGCGGCCTTGGTCGGGAATTCGAGACTATCGACGTTGTCCACCTGTTTCACCTCGACCGGCTCTGGGAACATCTGGCGGTTTGTCGCCGTTTGCGCGCTGCGCACGTACCGGCGGTGCTGAGCACGGTCTACTGGCCTGCGGACGAGTTCGATCGCGGTGGCCGAGCGGGCGTGCAGGGCGTCCTGGCGCGATTCTTCGGCAGCAACAACTATCAAACGCTGCGCCTGCTGCAGCGCTGCGGCCTGGCGAGCCTGCGCACCTGGAACTACCGACTGCTGAGCTTTCGAGCCGCCGCCCGATATCTGCTCGGTACCGTCGCGGTGATCCTGCCGAACAGCGTTGCCGAACAGGAAGTCATCGAGCAGCGGTTCGGCATACGACGGCCGGCGGTGATCGTGCCGAATGCGGCCGACCCGGACACGTTCGCGCCACCGCCTGACGAAACCACGGGCGACCGCGGCGGGGTGTTGTGTGTCGGACGGATCGAGCCGCGGAAGAACCAGTTGGCGCTATTGGAGGCGCTGCGGGGCAGCCGGATTCCCTTGACACTGGTCGGACAGACGGGGCGCTTCAGTCAGCGCTATGCGGATCGTTGCCGGCGCAGCGCCGACGCGGACGTGTGTTTTGTCGGTCAGTGCGGGGCGGCGGAGATGGGAGAGCTTTATCGTCGGGCGCGTGTGCACGCTTGCGTAAGCTGGTATGAGACGCCAGGGTTGGCGAGTCTCGAAGCGGTGCTGTGTGGCTGCAACATCGTTGTCACGCCCGGCGGCTGCACGCGCGAGTACTTCGGCGATGAGGCGTACTATTGCAGGCCCGACAACCCGCAGTCCATTCGGGCGGCAGTGGATACCGCGCTGGCGGCGGAGCCGAACGCCGCTCTGCCAGAGCGCGTGGCGCGCGAGTTCAACTGGGATGCCGCGGCGCGGAGCACGCTGCGCGGGTACGAGCTTGCTCTGGAGGCTTCCCAGCGGTGAGCGCGAACTTGCGTCGGTTGCCAACTCGACGATCATACTCATTCAGATTGGAAGCGGCGTGCCCGGAACACGGCTGACACAGCCGTGCCACCCTGGAATACTCCGGCGTGGTGGCACGGCCGTGTCGGCCGTGAAAGCGCGGGGACAATCCGAGCGCGTACGATGGTTGCCTGAAGGGTTGCCGGTAGGGCTGTAGTGACCTCAGTCGCTTTGAACAAACCAATTCGCCGCCGAGTTCTCGCAAGCCTGCTGGTGATCTGCGCGATCGGGCTGCTGTTGCGCGCGTATCACGTGTGGGCGGCGGTGGCGATCTCGCCGGACAGCGCCCTGCTGATCACCTACGCCCGGCAACTTGCCGAAGAGCCCTTGGCTGCCCTGCGCGCCTACGATCAACACCCGCTCTACCCGGCCCTGATTCTCGTGTTTCACAAGCCGATCGGCTGGATCGCCGATGGGGGATCAACCGGTTGGATTCTGGCCGGGCGACTGGCGGCGATCGCCGGCAGCCTCGGCGCGATTCTCGCGATCTATTGGCTGACCTCACGCCTCTACGGCCGTCGGCGCGGGCTGATCGCGGCGGCGATGTTGGCGGTCCTGCCGGATGCCTGTCGCTTTGGGGCCGACGTGCTGACCGACTTGCCGCACCTGGCGCTGTACCTGACCGGTCTGGCCGCGCTGCTGACCGGGATGCAGACGCGGCGGTCGCTATACCTGTTGCTGGGTGCGGCGGCATCGGCGCTGGCGTTCCTGACGCGACCCGAGGGTGGTTCCGTACTGCTGGTTGGCCTGCTCGTGCTCCTGCTCCAGCGTGCCTGGCCGTTGCGTCGCCGCGTCGGGTTGGCCGTGGCGATGATCCTGGTGTTCTGCTGTCTGGTGGGACCGTATCAGCTCGCCACGGGGAAGCTGGTTCCGAAGAAGTCGCCGCTCGAGCTATTCAAGTTCGGCTTCGCGGCGCGTGTCGAACGGGCCGCCGAGTCGACCGAATTGCCGGAGCAGACGCATCCGGAGCGAGCGTTGACGGTTGCTCATGCGAGCCGCGCGACAACACTGCTGGTGCCGATCAATGTGCTGTACCAATGGGTTCGCGCGGGACGGGTCGTATACATCCTGCTCGCGATCGTCGGCATGGTCGTGGCGCGGCCCCGGGGCATCGCAGCGCGCGTGCTCGGCATCGCGCTGGGGATTCATCTGCTGCTTTTGCACGCGCTGGAGTATCGCTACGGCTATCTGGATCGTCGGCATGCGCTGCTTCTGATAGCGCTGTCGCTGCCGGTGGCGGCGGAAGGTGCGTGGTGGCTGAGTCGGAAGTGTGCGACACGTGTGGGTGGCCCGCCGCGTGCTGGACGCTCGCGGATCGTCATTGGGATCATCGTGTTCTGCGTTCTGGTCACGAGCCCGTGGCTGCTGCGTCCGATCAATGGGGGGGATGAACACGTGCGCGCGAGTGCCAGCTGGCTAGCGGAGCACACGGCGCCCGGTACGCCCATCATCGGCGACAGCCGATTGCGGCGCGTGGCGTTGTATGCTGACCGTTCGTTCATCGAATGGCGCTGGTGGGGGGGTGACGTACGCTATCTTGCCGAATGTCTGGAGGAGCACCCGACCGGGTACTTCATTGTCGACGTCCGTCACATGACGTCGCCCAAGCGGAACCCCGCATTCTTTGAAGACCTGGGCGCGCAGTTCGGCCAGCGTCTGGAGCTGCTGCACGCCGAGCCGGCACCGCCGCCTGCCGAGCCGACAGAGATTCGCGTCTATCGCTATCGCGCGGTGCCGAGGGAGCCTTCCCCGCGCTGATTATTGGCATGTGCGGGAATGCCAGCGGGGCTTGCTGGGCGGTGGGGGCGCCTAAGGTTCGATATGGCTGGCGTTTACGCGCCTACGCGAATGCCTGCAACGCGCTGAACAGACTCAGAATCAACCCGAAGAAAGTAAGCCAAAACATCGGATCACCTCTCGAAATCAGGCTCCTGCTTGTGCCCGTCCCGCATCAGGACCGTCTCACTGCCCCCGGGTGCTTCCCCGTACCATATCGGCCAGGCGGCCTCGTTGGCTGAACGGCTGCTGCCGGTTCGACACGCGAAATCTGACCGGCACACGGCCTGGCAGGCGTACGTGGACGCTGATCGGTGAACCGGGTATATCTCGGGCATGGAGGTTCGAGACGCCCAAACCGATTCCATCCTGACGGATCTGAACGAGCCGCAGCGCCGCGCGGTCACCCACCGCGACGGGCCGTTGCTGGTGCTCGCCGGGCCGGGTAGCGGCAAGACGCGCGTCATTACCCGGCGGGCGGCGTACCTGGTCCAGACCGGCGTGCCGCCGCGCAATATCCTCGCGATCACGTTCACCAACAAGGCCGCCGAGGAGATGAAGAAACGGATCACCGCCTTGGGCGTTGCGGGCGGAATGTGGGTGCACACGTTTCACGCGCTGGGCGTGCGGCTACTGCGTGAGTTCGGCCCGCTGGGCCGCGTGCGGCCGGGCTTCACGATCTACGATGAAGGGGATCAGAAGCGTGTCATCAAGGACGCGCTGGGGATCTGCAAGGTCAGTTCGGAGATGCTCAGGCCGGAGGCCGTACAGGTGTACATCAGTCGCGCTAAGAACCGTCTGAAGCGGCCGGACGAGTTCCTGGATGGCGCTGAATACTTCGATCAGCGACTTGTTGGGCGGGTGTACGAGGCGTACGAGCAG
>CAZDTB010000116.1:4418-11419 GCA_964508075.1 uncultured Planctomycetales bacterium | reverse complement strand
CAGCAACATTGCTTTCTTGGTCATCGCGTTCTCCTTGGCAATTGGAACCTCGATAGTCCAGATGGCCTGCCGCATGACCGACAGGCCGCCGCATAGCGGGCAGAATAGCAAGCGAACATGAGACTACGATGAGAGACCACGCTTGACACGTGTCGTGCCAGCAGGGCAGGACCGATGCCGATGGCGAGCCACGAGCATGATCTGCCGGCTCTGCGCTTACAGCGGGCATGTGTATTCCGTCGTCGTCATAAGCCACCCACCGCCAATGCGCCGCCCGCGATGAATAGGATGTTACGCCGCGGGTTCAAACGAGACAAGCAATTCGAAGGGTGCACGCGTCAAGCCGCGGGCTGACTGCGAGTGGCAATGAACACAAGGACTCGCCGGATGCAGGCTCTCGATGGTCCGGCCTCCAGATCCTGCGGATCAGGTTCCGGCACCATAGTTCGACAGCAGCAGCGCGAGGTCGCTCAGGTCCACGCAGCCGCTGTCGTCGAGGTCGGCGCCGGGGTCGTAGCCTGGGTCACCGGTACACGTGCCGTAGGCCGCTAGCAGGGTGGCGAGGTCGCTGAGATCCACGTCGCCATCGCCGTCGATGTCGCCCGCCAGATCCACGACCTGCACATAGAAATGCTGCTCGGCATAGAACAGCTCGCCGCCGTCGGCGAACTTGCCCGCGACCGCGTAGATCAAGTCATAGTAGTCGTGGTCAGCGTCGGCCTGGATGCTCAGCTCGAAGGCGAATTCCTCAGGGTCGCTGCCCCAGGTATAGGCGATGAAGGGTTCGGTATAGTAGTTGGCCGACTCGCCCCACTCCGGCCACTCGCAGTCACCCGTATAGCGCAACGTCCCGCCGTTCTCCACCCCGGGGAACCGCAGCCGCCTGATCTCGACGGCGTAGGTGTCGCCGGGGTCGAGCCCGACCACGATCGCTTCGAGATCGCGGGCGCCGCCCCGCGGGGCCTGAAAAACCTGGAGAATGCCGCGGTCCGGCGCGCCGGTAGCGCTTTCGTCCGGGTCGGCCATGGTGTCCTCGCCGGTCACGAAGATCGTGTCCGCCAGCAGCACGCCGTGGCAGCGCAGACAGTTAGCGCCCCACGCGGGCTCGGCCGAGGCCGGATGCGCGAGACACCATGCTGAGAGAAACACAAACGGTGCGTATGCCAGGCGCTTCATAGTGGTTCTTCTCTTTCTTCCCCGCGTCCTTACCGCGTCAAGACTCCCGCGATCATTCCAGTTCTGCCAATACCTGCTCGATGATCTTCGGCACCATCCGGGCCGTCTCCGGCGACAGCTCCAGCCCGCACTCCACGCGGTGCGGCTTCACCCCGATGATGACCACATCTTCCGGATAAGCGTTTAGCTGCTTCGCCAGCGCGAGCGCCTCCACCAAGCCAAGGTCGTGCAACGAAACACCCTGCTCATGCCGCGGCGCCAGGTCGTCAGGCGTCAGGCGTAGCACGGTGCCCGGCGGGCTATCGCCGGCGATGGCGTCGATCACGACGACCCTCCGGCGATCGGCCAGCACATCGAGGAGATCAACCCCGGCTGTGGCACCGTCAAAAACCTCAACATCGGGCGGCAGCCTCATTTGCTTCATCGCCTGAACAACTCGCACGCCCACACCTTCGTCGCGCAGCAGGATGTTACCCAGGCCCAGCACCAGCGTCGGACAGGGCCGGGTTCGCGCTTCCGCAGTTTGTTCAGTCCGCGCGATCATCTGGCTCCTGCACTGCTATCCGATACTCGACGGGATCAGCACTCTGGTCCCGCCGGAACGACCGTCGGGCCGCACCATGTGCACCGCACATGCCAAGCACGGATCGAACGTGTGCACCACGCGGAGGACCTCGATCGGCTGGCTGATGTCCCCAACCGGCACGCCGATCAGGGCCGCCTCGATCGGCCCCGGCTGTTCCTCGTCATCTCTCGGCGATGCATTCCAGTTGGTGGGCGTGACCACCTGGTACCGGCTGATCGCCGAGTTCTCGATATTCATCCAGTGCCCCAGCGCGCCGCGCGGCGCTTCGGTCAGGCCCACGCCGGTCGCCTGCTGGGGAATCGTGCTCGGCGTGTAGACCGGAGCACCGGGCTCCAGCTCAGTTAGCCAGCCGTCCATTGCGTCGGCAAGTTTTTTGGTTTCCAGCGCGCGGGCCACGATTCGGTCCATCGCCGAGATGCCGTTGGTGTATTCGTCGTTGATCCACATCCGGGCCAGCGGCCCCAACTCGTACGCTTGAGCTTCATAGCGGGGCGATTTCAGCCACGAATAGGCTCCGGCCTTATCCGCA
Organism: uncultured Planctomycetales bacterium; assembly: GCA_964508075.1. Taxonomy (GTDB): domain Bacteria; phylum Planctomycetota; class Phycisphaerae; order UBA1845; family Fen-1342; genus JALSRY01. The sequence goes on along the minus strand of CAZDTB010000116.1, from coordinate 9,128 downwards.
TCCGGCTCGGTCAACCCCTCCGCGGGGTTCTTGCCGCCGCAGGCTGCGGTGTACCATGAGTATTTCACGTACTCGGTGATCTGTGCGGGATCGACGGTTTCGGGCTGGCCGTTGGCGTAGCGTCCCCCGGCCAGCAGTTTGTTGTTGCCGGTCGAATCGAGATCGAAGACGCCGAACGCCAGCAAGTTGCCGGGGCCCGTGCCGATCGTGTAATAGCTCGGGAACAGAGTCCCCAAGGTCTGCGCATCCGGCAGGTACGTGTTGTCGATAAAGGCCCGAACCTCGGTCAGCAGGCTCCTGAAGTCGGCAACCTTCTCGGCGGTCACGATCTCTGTGATGCCGCCGACCACAAACGAGCCCGAGCACGGCAGCTTGCCGCCGAAGATCGCCCCCATCTGGTGAGCCTTCCGGCGCATCTGCAGCGCCGTGAGATAGTTGCCCACCAGCGCCTCGGCCGTTGCGCCGGTGGCCATGTCGGGCGTGACATAGCGTGGCGTCCAGGGCGACATGTCCAGCAGCCCGGTGGTGTTGATGTAATCCAAGGCGGAGAGGTGATAAAAGTGCAACAGGTGCGATTGAATGTAATTCGCCCCGAGGACGAGGTTACGCAGAATGCGTCCATTGTCCGGCGGCGCGACCCCGAACGCGTTGTCCAGGTTCATGGTCGACGCCATCGCGTGCGAGACCGGGCAGACGCCGCAGATGCGCTGCGTGTATTGGGCGGCGTCGCGTGGGTCGCGTCCGATCAGGATCATCTCGAACCCGCGGAACATCGTGCCGGCGCTGCGGGCATCGATGACCTGCTGCTGCCCGCGCACCGTATCAACAGTCACCTCGATCTCGAGGTGTCCCTCGATGCGGGTTATGGGATCGATCTTTATCGTCGTCGGCATGGACTTCTCACTCCCTGTGCACGTTAGGAGCCTGATTTTCCATTTCGTTTCGTATCCCGCGAATCGCCGTCGGCGCCGGCCCGGCCCGGCCCGGCTCGGGCAGGTATTCATAGAACGGCGACATCCCGTCCGGAAAGTTCGGGTTGACGCAACCCAGGCACGGGCTGCGCGCCCCGATGCACCAATTCACGCCGTAGCGCCCCGGGCCGCTGCTGTTCCACTTGCGCATCGGACAGTCGGAATAGGTGTGCTTGCCCTTGCAGCCCAGGAACTCCATGCAACCCTCGCCGCTCAACTGATCGGCCAGAATCGGCTCGCCACAATACTTTCGCTTGTTGAAGCAGTTGTCGTGGATCCGCTCGCCGAAGAACTCCAGCGGGCGTTTGTGAGCATCCAAAGGTGGTACATGTCCGTTCGACAGCAGATAGATCACCGTACCGACCAGCCAGTCCGGGTGAGCCGGGCATCCGGGCAGGTTGATCAGCCGGGGGTCGTCACCCAGGATCCCACCCACGCCCTGAGCTTCGGTCGGGTTCGGCGCCCCACCGGTCACGCCGCCGTATGATGCGCAGGCACCCAACGCGATGATGAAGCTCGCGTTAGGGGCGAAATGCTGCAGGGCCCCGTGCATGGTCATTTCGGGCCAGAGCGTGCAATAGCGCCCCGCGGCGCCGACCGGGATCGCACCTTCGACAATCAGAATGTAGCCCGGCTCGGCACCGGCGGCCTCTGCCGCCGAGACGGCCAGGTCACCCGCCGCCGCCATCACGTTGCTCTGGAACTTGACGTCGAGCGTGTTGACCAGCAGGTCGTCCACGGCGGCGTAGTGAATGCTGTTCAGGAAGGAAACGGCACAGCCGTCGCAGCCGGCACCCTGCAGCCAGATCACCGGCGGCTTGTCGCCCCTCCGCAGAGCTTTCTCCAGCTTGGCGAGCGCGGCGGGGGCCAGATGGCCGGCCGCCACGGCCGCCGCGGCAAGCCTCATGAACTCGCGGCGACTGATTCTCATGGATGTATCTCCGCAGGATTCATGTTCGCAGGCAGCCCGTGGTGATACTCCCCATCGTCGTATGACAGCAGGAGGAACTCCCACGGCGGAATGTCAAAGAAGTCTTCGGTCTCGGCCAGCAACGCCCGGGCGTAGTCCGGGTTGTGCGCCCCGAACGACTTGTCCGCCGCCACCAGCTCGTAGTTGAACTTGGCGATGTCGTACTGCGCCCGCTCTTCCGGGCTGAGCTCGTCCGGATCCACGTAGAGCGGATCGTCCGGGTCGAAATAGCGCGCGATGGTCGCCAGGCGAACCTCGATCTCTTCCCGCAGCATCGCGACCAGCAGCGTGGCCGTCTCCTCGGAATGGCACGGCTCACAGGCCCGCATGTCTGCCAGGAAGTCGTGCCCGCTGTCGACCGGCTCCTCCGGACCGCCGTACGGCGCGCTGTACACGTGGCAAGTGGCACACTCGTCGGGGATGCCCCACCAGTGTGCCGTGTGCGGCCCGTCCATCAACGTGCCGTCCAGTTCGTACCCGCCGAACCCGTGCAGGACCTCGCTCTGGGGCTGATCCGGGACGTCCGGAGGAACAACGTTACCCATCGTGTGGCAGTCAGCGCAAAGCTGATAGGCGGGCATGCGCAACTGCCCGACATTGACGTTGTTGTGTGGCGTGTGACACGCAACGCACTCGATGTTGAATTGCACCTCGGCGCCGGTCGGCTTGTCGTCTTCGGGAGCGAGACGGTAGTCCACCGAGTGGCATTGCAGGCACTCATCCTCGAAGTCGGGGTCCCAGATGATGTCCCACAGTGAGTTCGAGTGCTTCGAGGTAGACCACTGCTCGAACTGGGGATGGTGATCCTCGCCGCACAGCCCGTGGCAGGACTGGTGACACGCCCCGCAGAGCTGCGAATCGAGGTTGACTGCCAACGGCACGTTGTTGGGGTCGCCGAAGTGGTTGCTCCCCGGCCCGTGACAGCTCTCACACTGAACGTTGGCGAGCTGTGGCGTGATCTCCAGGTCGACAAATCCGCTCGGCAGCCCATACCCCACCGAATGGCACGGGAAGCACAGCGGGTTGTCCCCATCGCCGCTGTTGACCAGCGTGCTGAACGCCCCGGCGTGAATCGTCTCCGACCATTCCGCGTGGCGCGCGGCATGGCAGTCCGTGCACGATGCCGCTCCGATGTAAATTGGGGGGGTCACCAGCGGACCAGTGAAGTTCCGGTTGAACACGCTGAAGTCCGCCAGGTCCACGTCCCCATCAGCGTCCGTGTCGGCTCGGGCGAAATCTCCCGGATCGCACTCCGGCGGCGGCGTGACGACGCCGGGACCGGTCATGCACGCTTCAAACAGCATCAGATCGTCCACGTCCACGTCGCAGTCCAGGTCGATCGCGCCCAGCGGCCGGCCGAACTGATCGACCCCGCCCGGCGCTTCCACCTCGGCACATGAATCACAGACGTCACCCACTTCGTCACCGTCGGCGTCATCCTGATTGATGTGGTGCAGGACGGGACAGTTGTCGCAGTCATCGCCGTAGCCGTCTTCGTCGGCGTCGGCCTGCCCCGGGTTCTCCAGCGATTCGCAGTTGTCGCAGATATCGCCGACCCCGTCGCCGTCGAAGTCATCCTGATCGGGGTTGTAGCGTCGCGGGCAGTTGTCGTCCGCGTCGAGGACGCCGTCGCCGTCCTCGTCATCCGGGAAAGACACCAGCGGCCAGAGCCGCGTTGCCGCTTGGTACACGGCCACTGGGCCGCTTTCGGCCGGCGCCTGGGCCCAGACCACGATCTTGATGTCTTCCTGAGCGGCCCAACTGTCGGCGTCGAAAGTGAATTCGCGTTCGACCACCTGCGACTCACCTGGCGCCAGCGTGATGTCCTGCGTCGGGGCCGCTTGCTTGAAGCCGTTGCGGTGATAGGGCTTGGAGGGTGGCCAATGATCCAGCACCTGCACCATGAAGACGCGCATCGTCTTGCCGGCCCCGTCCGCTTCGATGCCCACCAGCGCGGAGACGCGGTAGGTCTGCCCGCCGAGATCCGTAGCGCTTAGCTCGATCGTCACGTCGGTCGGCACGGCCCGTTCCGGCAGGAAGTGGTTGGCGCGGTAGATGCTGTACTGCTGGTCAACCTCGTGCACCGCCCCGACGACCAGATCGGCCCCATCGAAGACGGCGAGGGGCGTGAACTCGGCGCCGTAGAACGCCCAGCGGTCTTCGCCCCAGGGAAGCGCGTCCTCGTCTCCGTGATGGAACTGCACGAATGCGAAGGAATCCGAGTAGACGTCCACCAACCGGCTCAACGCGGGACCCGCGTAAGCGCAGGACCCTCACCAGTTGTTGGTGAATTCCTCGCAGAGCACCGTCCGTTCCGCCGCGAGAAGAGACATCGGGCTGCACAGCGCGATCAGCACGCAAACCGCCCATGCCGCCACGTATGACGATCTCTGTGGAACCCTGGAAAGGCATCTGTTCATTGCCGACACCTGCATTTTGTGTGTTCGAGGGAGGTCTCATACGTAGAAGGCCTCCCTCCCCGGGCCCGGCCGACCAGTGCTCCGTCAGCCGTCAACTGACCCGTGGGCGGCGAGTGCCTTTACAGGTGGGGGACACGAATGACCGAAGGCATTCGTGTCCCCCGCCTCCAAACACTGAGCCGCCCAGCTGACGGCGACCCGTCGAATCAGCGTTGACGGAGCACTAATCTCGGGCTCCCGATCATTCTATTACACTCGAATTGTGCGGACAGAGTCAAGATGTTAATTCGGCCGCAGGCGGCCGGCTTAACGTATTGTCGACAATGGAGTTATGTTTGTGGCTGGCGCG
>CAZDTB010000116.1:0-4408 GCA_964508075.1 uncultured Planctomycetales bacterium | reverse complement strand
GCACACAGGCGTCCCGCGCAGCCCGCGTTTGCCACCTCCGAGACAGGTTTTGGAAGGCAAAATCGAGCTTTTGGCCCCCGGAGCGGTGTGGCGTCGAACTTCACCTCGGCGTCACTGGGCCCTGTCACCAAGGGTTATCACACCGTACGTCGCGAGCAGAGCCGGACCGATGCCATGGGAGTCGTTACGCCGCGGTCCACGCTCGAGGTAGCCCTCCTCCGAGGACTGTGTGGGCGTGCCCGGGCAGATGTTGTCGATCCCGCCGGTGAGCGAGATCATCCGTGACAGGCCGGCGTGTCCGCGCTCAACCGCGCTGATGTAGCCTTCATCCAGCCAGCCGCGCTGTACACCTCGGGCCAGAGCATAAATGAACATCCCGGTGCAGGACGTTTCCTCATAGCTCTCCGGGTGGTCGAGCAGTTGATGCCACATCCCGCCGGTTCCCTGGTGCTCGACGATTGCCTCTGCGAAGTCCTGATATGCGGCCAGCAGCAGGTCGCGGCCGGCGTATTCCACTGGGATGGTGTCGAGCACTTCGGTCATGGCTACGATCACCCAGCCGTTGGCCCGTCCCCAGAATCCCGGCGAGGCCCCGGGACCATGCCAGTTCCAGCCTTGGTGATAAAGTCCGACCTCCGGGTCGCGCAGCTTCTCGTCAAACCCGCGGAACTGCTCCAGAACGTCATCGTAATAGGACTCATCGCCCAGGTGCCGCCCGGCCTTCGCCATCAGGGGGCCCACCATGAAAAGCGCGTCGGCCCAGATCCGCCCGCGCTCGGGATCGCTGTGGTAGGCGATCAGTCCCTCGGGCGTCCGCGCGACGTCGTGGCGGAAGAAGCGTGCCGCTTCCAGCGCGTGGTCGAGAAAGCGCTGATCCCCGCTGCGGAGGGAATACTCCAGGACGGCGTGGGCCATCGCTCCGATGTAGTCGATCGGCTCGCTGTCGCCGTCGACCCGGATCTGCCCGTGATCGTCGTAGTGGGCCAGTGATGCGCGCACCTGTCCAAGGTACCCCGGGTCTCCGGTCTGCTCGTGCAGAAGCAGCAGAGCCCAGAGGGTAACCCCTTGCGTGTACTTCCACCGGTAGACCGCGTACGGCTGGCTGACAGCGCCGTCGATCACGTTCGGATACTCGCCGGCCATATACCGGCCGGCGATGACGGCGGCCTGCACCTCGGGACTGGGCGGAGCGCGCAGATCGGAGATGTCCGTTTCGCATCCGACCGCGAGCACGATCAGGAAGCTGACAGCCATCAACCTGATGGTTCGAATGCAGCTCATCGTCCGACCTCCCGAGCCGGTCGCGTGGCGACGTGCTCAGCGCAAAGGACGACGCCCGGCTACGGGGCGGCGCCGAGTACCTCGCATGCATTATAGCTGTTTTCTGCCGTGCCAATCAGCGCATCGGATGTCCTCACGGACGCGCCCGAGCATCCGGCGCGATCTGCACGCCGCTTGCCCCGAAGACTTGCTTTTGCCGCCGGCGCTGTCAGACTGATGCGGGCGTCAGCATCATTCTCATAGGGCCCCCCACTGGTAGTGGCCGAGCGACTCGCGCGTCTAGGCCGCCGAGAGGAGCAGGCAGCATGGATCAGTTCTTGGAAGCGGCGCTTGCGGAGGCCGAGCTCGGTCTGGCGGAGGGCGGCATCCCGATCGGGTCGGTGCTGGTGATTGACGGGCAGATCGTTGGGCGCGGGCACAACCGCCGCGTGCAGAGCGGCAGCGCGATCCTGCACGCCGAGATGGACTGCCTCGAGAACGCCGGTCGGCTCAAGGCGCGCGACTATCGCCGGTCGGTGCTGTACTCCACGCTCTCGCCGTGCGACATGTGCAGTGGTGCGGTGCTGCTCTACCGGATCCCGAAAGTGGTCGTGGGGGAGAACCAGACCTTTCAGGGGCCCGAGGACTACCTCCGTTCGCGTGGCGTCGAGCTCGACATCCTCAACGACCCGGAGTGCATCCGCCTGATGCGCGAGTTCATCCAGTCCAACCCCGAGCTGTGGAACGAGGATATCGGGGAGTAGCGGCCCGGGCTCGGATGGCGGGCGTCGCAGCCAGGCGATGCTTGTTCAGAAGGCAGGATCGTGCGGGTTTTGAAACCGCCCGGGTGTTCGTACAATCGCGACCAAGCCATCGTGGCAGGGGTTCTCTTCTTGCCGGGAGTTGACCATGGCCCGCATTGTCCGCGGCGGATTGATCCAGGCGGTGCTGAGCGAGCCCGTTACTTCGCCGATCGAGAAAATCAAGAAGTCGATGATCGACAAACACGTCGACCTGATCGCGCAGGCGGCCGAGAAGGGCGTGCAGGTGCTCTGCCTGCAGGAGCTGTTCTACGGCCCGTACTTCCCCGCCGAGCAGAACACCCGCTGGTACGAGCTGGTCGAAAACATGCCCGACGGCCCGACTACCCGGCTCATGTGCGAACAGGCCTGCAAGCACAACATGGTGATCGTGGTGCCGATCTACGAAGAGGAGATGACCGGCGTGTTCTACAACACCGCCGCGGTCATCGATGCCGACGGAACCTATCTCGGCAAGTACCGCAAGACGCACCTGCCGCACTGCGAGCCGGGGTTCTGGGAAAAGTTCTATTTCCGACCCGGCAACCTGGGCTACCCCGTGTTCGAGACGCGCTTCGGCAAGGTCGCCGTCTACATCTGTTACGATCGCCACTTTCCCGAGGGCGCCCGTTGCCTCGGCCTGAACGGGGCGGAGATCGTCTTCAACCCCTCCGCGACCGTCGCCGGACTTTCCGAGCATCTTTGGAAGCTCGAACAGCCCGCCCACGCGGTCGCCAACCAGTACTTCGTGGGCGCCATCAACCGGCCCGGGACCGAAGCGCCCTGGAACATCGGCGAGTTCTACGGAACGTCATACTTTTGCGATCCGCGCGGCCAGATCATGGTGGAAGGTGCGCGAAACACTGACGACATCGTCGTTGCTGACCTCGATCTCGACCTGATCCGTGAGGTGCGCAACGTCTGGCAGTTCTTCCGCGACCGCCGACCCGATGCGTACGATCCGATCACCGCGCCGTGAGGCCTCGGCCTAGGACGACTGATAGCTGAAAGCTGGCGGCTGATAGCTGACAGCTTCAAAAGGAGCCATCCGATGCCGCCGGGAAATGATCCGAAGTCCAGTTGCGTGCCACTGCCCGCGAGCGAGCATAGGCCGGCCGCCTACAGCGGGCCGACGCGCGACGAGATCCTCGGGCTGCGACGCGAGTATCTCAACCCCGGCATTCTGACGTACTACCAGGAGCCGATCTGCATCGTCGACGGGCACATGCAGTACCTCTGGGACGAAACCGGCAAGCAGTATCTCGACGCTATCGCCGGCATCGTCACCGTCTCGGTTGGACACTGTCATCCCAAGATCACAGAGCGCATCCGCCAGCAGATCGGCAAGCTCGTGCACACCACCACGATCTACCTGCATCCCACCGTCACGCTCTACGCCCGCGAGCTCGCCCGCCGAATGCCGGACGACTCAAACCTCAAGGTCTCCTACTTCACCAGCTCCGGCAGCGAGGCCAACGACCTGGCAACACTCATGGCCCAGTTGCATACCGGACGCAGCGAGGTCCTGGCGTTGCGCAATGCCTACCACGGCGGCAGCCAGACCACGATGGCGCTCACCGCAGTGGGCACTTGGAGGTACCCCGTCAGCGCGGCCGCCAACGTCAAGGCCTGCCCGGTCGGGTACTGCTATCGTTGCCCGTTCGGCTTGAGCTACCCGGCGTGCGACGTGCGCTGTGCCCGCAGCGTCGAGGAGCTGATCCGCTACGAGACGTGCGGCGAGATTGCGTGCTTCATCGCCGAGCCCATCCAGGGTGTAGGCGGAGTGGTGCTTCAAGATCGTCTACGAGATCGTCCGCAAGCACGGCGGCTTGTGCATCTCGGACGAGGTGCAGACCGGTTTTGGCCGCACCGGCGAGCACTATTGGGGCTTTGAGAACTGGGGCGTCGTGCCGGACATCGTCACCATGGCCAAGGGGATCGGCAACGGGACACCGCTGGGCGGCTGCACGACCCGCCCGGAAGTCGCCCGGCACATGGCCGACCGCCTGCATTTCAACACGTTCGGCGGTAACCCGGTCTCGATGGCGGCCGGCCTGGCGACGTTGGAGATCATCGACGAGGAGAATATCCAGCAACGTGCGAAGGAGATGGGCGGTTACCTCAAGAACCAGCTATTGGAGCTCCAGGACAGGCACGCGCTGATCGGCGACGTCCGCGGCCTGGGCCTGATGCTCGGCCTCGAGCTGGTGAAGGATCGCGCCACGAGGGAGCCCGCCGCCACCGAGACGGTCGCCGTGTTCGAACGCGCCAAGGACCGCGGCCTGCTGCTCGGCCTGGGCGGCCTCTACCGCAACGTTATCCGGATCGCGCCCCCAATGTGCATCACC
>CAZDTB010000115.1:0-11456 GCA_964508075.1 uncultured Planctomycetales bacterium | reverse complement strand
CACGCCTTGCAGATCGTGGTCCAGGGCGAGGTCGTACTTCAGGCCGAGGCTGTCGGCGTTGTCGAACCAGACCTGGTGCCAGGTCGAGCCGTCGTGCCAGCGGTACCAGGGGGTTTGCGAAAGCGATTCCCAAAGCAAGCCGTAGGTCTGCGAGTTGGGTTCATCATTGTAGAAGCGCGTCGAGCCGACGTAGTCAATCATGGCGGAGCGGGCGGCGGATGACACGGTCGTCCAGTGATTTCCATAGTAGGGCACGCCCAGAATGAGCTTTTCCGGGTTGTTCTGCGTGACCGTGCCGTACTGGGTGAGAACCGTGTTGGTGATGTTGTAACTGCCGCCGGTGAGCGGGGCGTTGGGCCCGGAGGTGGAGCTCCAACTGCCGTAAAAGGCATATCCCATGATGAAGATTCCGTCACAACTGGCGGCCAGGGCCGGGAGGTTCCAGCGGTTGCCCCAGTTGACGGCGGGGCCGGCGAAGGTGACCTCGCTGTCGGGGAGCTCGGCGTGGAGGTAGGCGGTCAGGTCGGCCATGAAGAGGTGGATCTGTGATTCCCAGTCGAGGCTGCCGCCGCCGCCCGGCTCGAAGTCGATGTTCACCCCGTCGGCGCTGCCTTCAAGCATCTTGTTCCTGATGTTGACGAAGAAGTTGTTTCTGTAGGTTTCGTTGTTGATGAGGGTGGTAATGGCGTTGCTGTCGAACAACGTCGCGACCAGGACGACTTTGACGCCGTTTTCGTGGGCCTGGTTGATCAGGCCGGTCCAGGGCCAGCCGTGGTCGTTGCCCAGCGAGCCGTCGCTGTTGACGTTGACGCTGAAGCACGCCACGTGCGTCAGCAACTCATAGCGCAGGTGCTCGGGATCCTCCCAGTAGGGGAGGTAGCCGAAAACGGTTGCACATGGTCGCGGGGTGATGTCGATGGTTTGGAGCGAGACGATCGGCGCGCTGGGGTCTCCGACGAGCCCCGGAGACGTGGGCGCGTCGCGGTGCGCCTGGTACGCGAGCTGATGCAGGGTCGGCGGGGCGGGACGCTCGCCGGCGCTTGCGGCGGAAGCCGCGGACAGACAGATTACAACCAGGGGCAACAGGTGTCTCATGATCCGGGATTTCCCACTTGCGAGGCTCCCACACCCATCCTATGCAATCAGTCCGCCCGGCGGCAAGCCATTATCCGCGGTTCCGTTGCTGAACCTGCCAGCTCACCCTCTGGGAGCCACGTTGAAATCGCAAATCTTCATCGCCGGAACCAGCATCTTGCGAATCCCCGCGGTTACGGCCTGGGCCGGCACGGCGTGGGGCGATACCACGGCATCGAACGGCGTCGAGAACGCTTGCATCTGGTTGAACGCGCGCAGCGGGCTCTCAGACCACCTCAGATCCGTCAGGCTGCCGACGATCTCACCCTTCTCGATCAGGAACGTGCCGTCGCAGGTGTGTCCGGTCAGCGTCAGGTCGGCCGGCCCGACGCAACGCACGCGCTCGAGCTTCGTTACCAGGATGCCCCGCTCAGTCGTGCGGATCAGGTCCTCCACGGACTCGCCCGCCGGATTGTCCCCGGACAGGTGCCAGGCGTCGGGTGCAAATGTGGGTGCCGTGTCGTGCCCGCGGGCGGCGAGGCGGTCGTAGTGCAGTTGCCTGAGCACGCCATGATCGATCCACGTCTTCGCGTTGGTGGGCAGTCCGTCGGCGTCGAAGCCGTTGGCGAGTAAGGCGGGATGGTCCGGACGGTTGCGCAGCGTGAAGCGTGGGTCGATAATCTGCTCACCCAGCAGGTTGTGCAACGCCCGAGTGCTGCCCGACAGGTTGCGCGCGTTGGTGGCGTCGAGTAGCGGGCGGAGCAACTGCGCCGCTGCTGGGGGTTCGAAGATCACGGTGTATCGTCCGGGTGGCAGCGTGCGCGGATTCGCCAACCACTTCGCCCTGGCCACGGCTCGGCGGGTGGGCTCGACCAGGCCGAGATCGTCGATTGATCGATTGGCGGCGGTGAGCTTGATCGGCACGACCGAACCGATCGAGGTGACGTCCAGCTCCGCCAACGTGCGCTGTTCAAAGGCGAATAGCCCCGTGCTGGCGGCGACGCCGACGGCCTCGGCTGAAGTCGTGACGATCCCAGATGCCTGAAGACCCTCTGTTCTGTATAGCTCGACGAGCTCCAGACCGGCGGCCGCGCGACGAGCGCTTCCCGCCGCGGCGGTCTCGGGACGGTACGTTGGCAGAACGGGGTATCGTTGCGGCGGCAGAGGGGGCAGATAATCCGGATCCGGTAGGGCTGTTTTCGCTTCCTGCTCAGCCGTCTGGACGGCGTCGGCGACGGCTTCGGCGGTCAACGGGGCGGTGGCCGAGCCGACCTGCTGATCGTATGCCACGACAATTGAAATCCGCCTGGCCCGATCCTGGGCGTGATCGGTGATCTGGTCGTGAACCTGTGTCAGCTCCTCGATTCGGTCGTGCAGCGAAACGAGGAGGTGGTCTGCGCTGGTTACATCCAGGGCCACGTCCACCAATCGCCGAAACGCGTCCCGATCGGTCATGCGTAGCTGCGGCGGCGCGCTGCTTGCGGAGATGCGTCTCGGGATCGTCGCGCAGCCCGAAAGGCACATCGACGCGGCTCCGGCGGCGGCGTGCCGGATGAAGTCGCGGCGGGAGATTCCGTGTCGGTTGCCCATGCTCGCTCGCTGACGCCGACGAATCGTGCGGTTCGAGTATCGGCGGTAGCGTAGCGCCGAGTCCTGTCGGCGGCAAGTCTGGCGAGGGCGGACGTGCCGAGCGCGGCCGTGTCATTTCGGGCTCCGCTGACTCTCCAGGCCTGTTCCAGGACACCCGGCGGCCCGCGGAGCACGCAGATGCCGGCCGGCGTTGGGAATTGCTTGCGGCGGGACACCCCCTTGACGATAATGCGAGAATGTAAGTGGAGATATACGTACGATTTTCGGCAGGCTGGCCTCATAGCGTAGGTGGAGTCATGGATTCAAGAAGGACGGAAGGACAGGCGGGCCGGTGGGTGAGCCGGCGGCGAACCGGATTCACACTGGTCGAGCTGCTGACCGTGGTCGCCATCATCACACTGCTGATCGGGATTCTGGTCCCGACGTTGTCGCGAGCCCGCCAGCAGGCCAAGGCTACCGCCACCCGGGCGATCCTGAAGAGTATCGGTGCTGGGCTGGATATGTTCAAGAACGAGAACTCGGAGGAATGCCGCGGTGGCGAGGGCTACCCCAGTTCCGCCAAGCGCGACGACCCGACCGAGTCGGACCTGCAGACGATATTCGGGGCCCAGTGGTTGCCGCGTTACCTGATGGGGAAGACGTTCGATGGCTACATTCCACGCCGCAATGTGCCGCGCCCCGTGCTCGCGCTGGCTCAACAGGACTTCGAGCAGGCGTACTGGTACGATCTGGACCAGACGAACAACCCGCATGCACCGCTGGAGCGGGTCGGGCCCTACTTGCTGCAGGACCGCGTGACGCTCGGGCTGCCCAAGGACCTCGATGGGGCCGATGGGGATCATGGACGCCCCGTCGAGGATGCCACGATGGAACAGCCGGTCATCCTCGATAACTTTGGGTATCCGGTGCTGTACTATGCGGCGAACACTCGGCTTTATAAGAAGATGAAAGCTGCCGCTCCGGTCGCCGGTTACCAGGATGCCGCGCGGGACCCCGCCAATTCGGGGATCTACGCGTTTACTGACAACGGTCTGTTCACGGGCTCTCACACTGAAAGCAGTGGGGGCGCGCAGGAGATTCCGTACGAGCCCTGGGACTTCGCCGGCATCGGCGAGACGGGGTTCCACAAGCTGGCAAACTTCGGCGTGTGGACGGATGGGCTGCCGATCGAGCCGGCGGATTTCCAGGAAGTGGAGAACACTTACACGTTTCCGAATTACATTTTGAACAAGGCGGTGTACGAATCCACCAGGGACGTGGACGACCCCGACACCGGCAGCCTGGTGCCGTATCGGCCGGATTCGTTCCTGTTAATCACACCGGGGCCGGACGGTATTTACGGCAGCGAAGACGACGTGACCAACTTCTGAGCCGCTGTTCGCTGCTCTCGGGGACGTTGGCTATCCGAGCTCGGAGTGCGAGCGCGGGTTCTGTGAGCGGGGTGTGGTTGCATTCTCAGTTCGCTTGCGCTTGGGGCTCTGTTTCTTCCGTTGCATGGGATCGGCACGGCGTGCGTGTCCGATAACTCTGGTGACTGGGATCAGTTACGGGTAGCTCTTGCTTTTGTTGTGGCAATTGTCTGTAATGAATCTAGACGGTGGACGCGCGGAGTCCGCGCGATTTTCTGATCTCATCAAAGTTCACGCATGCAGGCGGCACGTGTCGCCTGGGCCAAAACAAGGAGGTCAATAATGCTAGGTAGTTTGCCTGCGAGGCGCAAGGTCGCCCTCGCTTCAGCAGCCCTAGCGGCGTTCGCGCTGGTGTCGCTTTGCGGCCCCGGCTCGGCCGTCGCGGCGGATCGAACAGTAATCGCGGAGAGCTTCGTCAACACGGGCTGAGGCTACTGTCAGTACGCCGGTCGGGCGTTGAACAGCCTCATGAACGACTACCCTGACAGTTTCGTGGCGATTCAGCTTCATCTCGGCGACGGGTACGGAATCGACTGGTGCAACCAACGGGCGAATTTCTACGGCGTGACTGGCACGCCGACCACCTGGTTCGACGGTGTCCTCGAGCGTGCTGGGGCGTACACCGACGACCAGCAGATGTACAACTGGTACAACCAGGCCCGACAGCAGCGCGCCAACGTGCCCACGGACGTGACGATCGAGCTCAGCGCGGTCGAGAGCGCCGCGCAGACGTACGACGTTACCGCCGTGGTGGGAATCGAGGCGGGGGGCGTGGGCAAGGATGTCAGGCTGCATTTCGTCCAGGTGCTGGATTACTACCCCTCCTCCGCCGACGACCGCTATCGCAACTGCGTCAGGCAGCACCAAGCCGGGGGCATTCACACGTTGGCTCCAGGGGATAGCACGACGGTTACGCTTACGTTCATGCTCACCGGCACGAGCTGGACCAACCGAGAGGATGCCAAGTTCGTGGTCTTCGGACGCGAGCCATTAAGCCCCGCGCCCAAAGAGATCTATAACTGCGCAGTGCTGAGCTGGCCGTTCGTCACGGCCGTCGAGGGTGACGTGGACGGCGACGGCGACGTCGATCTGGAGGACCTGGCCGCCTTGCTGGGCGCATACGGTCTGTGCGTCGGCGATCCCGGCTACAATGACGACGCCGATTTTGTCGACGACGACTGCATCGATCTGGCCGACTTGGCGGTGCTGCTGGGAAACTACGGCTACGGGACGTAACGCGTCCTAAGGGCGCTTAACAGGAGTCCTGGTGAAGAGCCGCAGGCTTCGGGCTGCGCGACCGTGGCGCGGACTGAGGTCCGCGGCTCTTCTGCTTTTGTGGCCTTCTCCGAGTGATCGCGGCAGTTCTGCGTGACGGATTTGTGCGTCATCCGTGCGAGTCCCAGATCGGCCTCTTGAGGATGCGCGAACCGGTCGCGTCTCTTGCGCGGCGGTGAAGGACGGGGGGGTGGCGGCGGCCAGAGGGCTACACGTTTGCGAGTGACAATTGCCCGATAATGCCGGCGCGCTGAGTGGCGAATTGCAGATATCGCTTGCTTTTGTCGTCGCAATCGTCTGTAATCGCGGTAAGGGGCAAACGCGGCTTCTGGGTTTGGCCCGCCGTGTTAACGTTCACCTATGTAGGCGGCGCGCGTCGGCTACGCAACAGCAAGGAGGTCGGTAATGCTACGTGGTTTGTCTGCGAGGCGCGGGGCGGCTCTCGCGTTCGCATCCCTGGCGGCGTTTGTGCTGGTGTCGCTGTGCGGCACTGGGACGGCGGTCGCTGCGCGGATCGTGATCGCGGAGAACTTCACCAACACGGGGTGAGGTTACTGTCAGTACGCCGGTCGGGCGTTAACTGCACTGATGAGGACCTACCCCGATACTTTCGTTTCAATCCAGTGTCATTACGGCGACAGCTACGCGATACCCTGGAATAGCCAGCGCTGGGGCTTCTACGGCGTTACTGGCACGCCGACCACTTGGTTCGACGGTGTCCTGGAGTGTGAGGGTGCGTACACCAATGACGACCAGATGTACAACTGGTACAACCAGCAGATCCAGCAACGCTTCAACGTGCCCACGGACGTGACGATCGACCTGTACGGCGTGGAGACCGGTACGCAAACCTACGAGATCACCGCGATCGTCGGCATCGAGGCGGGTGGTGTCGGGAAGGATATGACGGTTCACGTCGTCCAGGTTCTCGACTACTACCCCTACTATGCCGACCGCCGCTACCGCAACTGCGTCAGGGAATATCTCGGTGGCACCACCGTAGATCTGAATCCGGGAGAGAGCACGGTGATAAACCATACCCTGACCCTCAGCGGCGTCGATTGGACCAACCGAGAGGACGTGCGAATCGTGGCTTTCGCGCAGGAGCCTGGCAGCCCCGCGCCCAGGGAGATCTACAACGCCGCCGTGATGGACTGGCCGTTCATCCCGCTGTACGTAGACGGGGACGTGGACCTCGACGGGGACGTTGACTTGTCCGACCTGTCGGCCTTGCTGGCGACCTACGGGCTGTGCTCGGGTGATCCGGGCTATAACGACGCCGCGGACTTCGTGGACGATGATTGCATCACCCTGGCCGACCTATCGGCACTGTTGGCGAACTACGGATACGGAACCTAGCGCGTCTTGATTCGCGACGCGAGTTCCATGCGACGGATTTTCGTCAATGCGAGCCCGGTTATTGGCAGCTCATGCGATCTGACGAAAATCCGTCGCCTTTATCTGCGCTTTTGTTTGACTAGCCCGCTTGTGCGGGTAATGTTATAAGAGGAGACGGGTTGCCGTTGATTCGGCGATCTGCCCGTCGGCAAGGAGGTGCGAACCCGGGCAGCCGAAGTGCTTGCCCCTGACAGTTAGAGCATACGCGGAAGTTCTGCCACAGACGTGCGACGCGACCGGCCTCATATATACATGTCATCCCACCGAAGCGCTGCCGTGGTAGAGTACGGCGGCGATCGTCCGCGTGACAGCGGTCGAGAAACCCAATGCGAGCGACATACAGCTACGGTCTGTTTCCGGTGATCGGTGTTTCCGTTCGCGCGCCGCTTGTGCCGCGGCGCCGCGGGAACCCCTGCCAAAGGAGTGCTTGTCATGGCAACCCCCAACGCCGTCTGGGGCATTGAGGTCGGTCAATGCGCGCTGAAAGCGGTGAAGTTGCGACCGGCCGAGGAAGGGAAGGTCGAGTTGCTGGCGTTCGACCTGATCGAGCACCCCAAGATTCTTTCGCAGCCCGATGCTGATCCCGACGAGCTGATCCACGCCGCGTTGGAGAAATTCGTCTCGCGCAACGATTGGCAGGGGGATACGTTCGTGATCGGCGTACCTGGACAGCAGACCTTCGCCCGGTTCTGCAAGCTGCCGCCGGTGGAGTCCAAGAAGATTCCCGAGATCGTGCGGTTTGAGGCCAGCCAGCAGATCCCGTTCGACATGGAGGACGTGGTCTGGGATTACCAGGTGTTCCAGACCGAGCACATGCCGGATGTCGAGGTCGGGATCTTCGCGATGCGCAAGGATCTGATCCGCAAGCACCTCGACTACTTCAGCAACCTGGGCGTCGAGGTGGCCATCGTGCAGACCATTCCCTCGGCGCTGTACAACTTCTGCCGGTTCGACCGGGTAGAGGAGGGCCAGCCGGACGGGGCCCGCGTGGTGATCAACGTGGGGGCACAGAATACCGACCTGGTGATGGTGGAGCCGAACAGCGCTTGGTCGCGAAACATCCCTCTGGGGGGAAACAGCTTCACCGAGGCGCTGGTCAAGTCGTTCAAGCTGTCGTTCGCGAAAGCGGAGAACCTGAAGCGAACGGCGGCGACCAGCAAGTACGCCCGGCAGATCTTCCAGGCGATGCGGCCGGTCTTCGCCGATCTGGTCGCCGAGGTTCAGCGCTCGATCGGTTTCTACAGCTCGACGCACCGCGAGGTGGAGTTGAAGCGCGTGCTGGCCTGCGGGAACGCGTTCCACCTGCCCGGCTTGCAGAAGTATCTGGAGAACAACCTGACGGTCGGCGGCGGGGTGGACAAGCTCGAGAAGTTTGGGGCGATGCTCACGTCGGCGACCGCCAACGCGCCGCAGTTTGCCGACAACATTCTCAGCTTCGGCCCGGCGTATGGACTGGCGTTGCAGGGGCTGGGATTGGGAGCGATCTCGGCCAGTCTCCTGCCGCCCGAGCTGGCCCGCGTCCAGCTCTGGAAGCGGAAGCGGCCGTACTTCATCGCGGCGGCGGCCTGCCTGGGCTTGGCGGCGGCGTTCCCCTGGATGCGCAACGCGATGGACGCCCAGGCCCTGGCGCAAGATCGGGATCTGGGGATGCAGGCCCAGCAGATCATCGCCCGGGCCAAGCAGTATCAGCAGCAATACAATGCCGCAAAAACCGACACCGGTGGACAGCAGGCGAAGATCGAGAAGCTGTTCGAGCTGCAAAAGCACCGGGCGGTGATCCCGAAGATCCTGGCGCTGGTTCACGATGCGATGCCCCAGATCGCCCAGCCCGAGATCGCCAACGCCCAGACTGCCGAGAAGCTCAAGGAGTTGATCAAGTCGGATCCGGTCCGCTTCCCCCGGACCCAGCGGCGTCAGATGGTGATCGAGACGCTCGACGTCCAGTACTCGCCGAATATCGACGCGCTCGAGCCGCAGCAGGTGCAGCGACAGACGACTTACACGGCCAGGCCCAGCGCGCCTGCGGGCATGCCGACCGGCCGGGGGATGCCGACCGGGCGCGGGATGCCGACCGGGCGCGGGATGCCGACCGGGCGCGGGATGGGACCGGGCCCAGCCGCCCGGGCGGATGAGGAGATCGGCGAGGGTGGGGCCGGCTTCTACGTCGCGATCCAGGGTCGACTGCTGTATGGGGAGCTGCAATCCGACGCGGTCGCGCTGATCACCGAGGACTTCTACCAGAACCTGCGCCGCCTCGGAGCCGTGCCCGGCCTGGGGTTTTACCTGCCCAAAGAGGATCCGAAGAACCTGGACGGTGACAAGGCCAACCTGCGCGTGCCGCACGTGGTGCGGTTTGTGGGCAGCGGCCCCGGCTCGCCGACCCGCCGACTCGGGCCTACGGCGGTACCTGGCCAGCCCGGCGACGAGGAGGTGGTCGCCAATCCCGATCCGGTCACGGGCGAGGACATGAGTAGCGACTGGAATTTCAGCCTGGGTTTCAAGATCAAGCTGGGAGAGCCGCCTGAGAGCAAGGCGGAAGAGAAGAAAGGGGACTAGAGCGCGGTCAAGACGGCGCGTCGCGGCTCAGACTGAGCCGACTGGAGAAAAGCCATGAAGCTGGTTATGGAATTCGTCAAGACGCATTTGCTCTTGCTGC
Organism: uncultured Planctomycetales bacterium; assembly: GCA_964508075.1. GTDB lineage: Bacteria > Planctomycetota > Phycisphaerae > UBA1845 > Fen-1342 > JALSRY01. Next base: position 2,054 of record CAZDTB010000115.1, on the reverse strand, counting down.
TGTGCGGCGTGGTCGCGGGGGCCGCGATCGTCTTCTGCGTGTTGGGCATGACGTCCGACGCGGTTGTCGAGGAAATGAAGACGAAGATTTCGGATACTGGTGCCTCCAACATTCGCAACCTGCGCGGCCAGCCGCAGAACGAAGACACGATCGCCAGCAAGAAGCGGCAGGGCGAGCTGTTTGAAGCGGAATACCGGGAGACGGTCGAAGCGGCAAAGCGTATTAACGAGCGCGAGGTGTTGATGCCTGGCGTTTTCCCGGAGGCGGAGAAGGCTGCCACGCCCTTCGAGTTCAAGCAGGAGTATGCCAACACGATGCGGGTTCTGTACACGCGGATCGAGGGCGGCACGCTGCCGACCGAGGCGGAGATACAGGAAGAAATGCAAAACGTCGAAGACTTGCGCTTGCTCGAGGAGGAGCAGCGAGCCGAAGAGCAGGGTGATCAGGCGGATCGGGCGCCGTCGGCGACACGGACGCGCGCAGGCCTGGGGCGTGGCCTGCCGCCGCCGACCGGGCGGGGGATGCCGACGGGGCGCGGCATGCCGACCGGGCGCGGCATGCCGACCGGGCGCGGGATGCCGATCGGCCCCAGCGTGACCGGTCGGGGCAGCCCTACGCTCACCAGTATCAGGACCGGTGGTGAGCCGAAGTACGACCCGCTCTATCGGGCGCGTGTCGCGAAGGCCAAGAGCATCCTCTGCTACTACGACGAGACGTCGTTTCACCACAGCCCGCTGGAATACGAGCAGGACGCCCCCACGCCGGAGGAGATGTGGTTCGCGCAGGTCGGGCTCTGGGTGCAGGAGGATGTGGTCCAGGCCATCGGGGAGCTCAACCAGGAGGCCGCCAACGACGTCACCGAGAACGATCCTTGTGTGGAAGACGTGCCGGTCAAGCGACTAGTGTATGTGCGCGTGCTGGGCTATGAGCTGCCCAAGGGCGAAACCGCGAGTGACCAGCGGATTCTCTTCCCGATGTCCGACAGCGGCGGTATGCCGAGCACGGTGGGCGGGCCGTCGCTGACTGGGCGCACGTGCGACGAGCAGTTCGACGTGGTGCGCTTCGTCGTCTCCGTGGTGATCGACCAACGCGACTTGCCAAAACTGATCGACCGAATCAGCCGCGTCAACTTCTACCAGTGTTTGAATGCCAGGTACGACATGGTGGACCACGAGTCCAAAATCGCCCAGGGCTATTTCTACGGGACCGATCCAGTGGTTCGGGCCACCTTCGAGTTCGAGGGCTACATGGCCCGCGAGGTGTACCAACCGCTGATGCCGGCGAAAGTCCAGGAACTGCTCGGCATCAAAACTGAGGACGACTGACTGAGCGGCGTGGCGGGACGTCCCGCCGCGCCAAGCTACGGAGGCTACGTAATGACCAATCGGTGGCTACAGCTAGTGGAGACACACGTCGAGAAGGGCGTCCTCGGCCTGACCGGGTTGTTCATGGTGGCTGTGCTCTGGATGTACCTGATCAACTCGCCGAATTCTGTTGAATACGGGGGGGAGCAGTGTGGTCCGCGGAAGTTGGTGGAGGCGATCAAGCGCGACGCCGACGCTCTTGAACAAGCGGTAAACAGCGCGAAGACCGACGATCCCGTGGTGAGGGACTACAGCGACGATCTTGGGAAGGATCACAATCAGGGCATTTTCGCCGATGCGTCGCAGGTCGGGCCGGCGCCCACATTGGTGCGGGCGGCGAGCTTCGGCCGCAAGATCGTGGTGCCCGGGCTCGAGGATGCCGAGGGCGATGCGGCCGGGAGCATCACCGTGGAGGTTCCGCTGCGTCCGTCGCAGCCGAAGCTGCGCACCGGCCGGAGTCTGGTGGTTCGTGAGCAGAGGCAAATGGCCGGGTTGGGTGCGCCGGCCGCGACGACCCCGGACGAGCCGCCGGAGTCCGAGGAGGTCCCCTGGGTGAGCGTGGCAGCCTACTTTAATAAGAAAGCCCAGTACGACGAAATGATCAAGGCGGGTTATGCCCCGTATCGTGCCAAGGCGTACGTAGTCGGGGCCGAGGTGCAGCGTCAGGAGGTGCTCTCCACCGGCGAGTAC
>CAZDTB010000114.1:0-11471 GCA_964508075.1 uncultured Planctomycetales bacterium | reverse complement strand
GTGGTAGTGCCAGATCGCGTTGCCGAACTCGTCGAACTGGTTGAAGATCACGCAGTCGGGTCGCGTGCGCCGGATCTCCCAGCACTTGTCGTAGACCTCCTTGACGTTGGACTCGCAGCCCGGCGTCGCGATCACCTCCGCCCCGACCGACCGCAGCCATTCGAATCGCTCGGACGACATCTCCTCCGGCAGAATCGCCACCGCCGTGCACGCCAGCAGCGCGCAGTCAAACGCTCCGCCGCGGCAATAGTTGCCTGTGCTGGGCCAGACGGCCTTCTGCGTGGTCGGATCGAACTGCCCGGAAACCAGCCGCGGCACCAGGCAGCCGAACCCGGCCCCGACCTTGTGCGACCCGGTTGGAAACCACTTGCCGACCAGCCCGACGATGCGAGCGTCGACGCCGGTAAGCGCCGGCGGAAACTCGATCCAGTTTCCGTGGTTGAACCCGCCGCCGCGCTCGACCGGCTCGTTCTTCCACGTGATGCGAAACAGGTTGGCCGGATCGACGTCCCACAGGCCGACGTTCTTGAGGCGGTCCTTGATCCTGGGCGGGATCGTGGTCGGGTCCTTCTGCTGGGCGAACGTCGGAACGATGATGTTGCGTTCGCGACAGCGTTGGACGGTCTTTTCGAGCACTTTCTCGTTGATCGACTGGATGATCTTCGCCACGTGGATTCCTCGAGTGAATGGTCACGGCGCTGAGGTCGTCATTCCGACCGGGCGCCGCCAGATTGTCATTCCGAACCCGCCGTCGGCGGATGAGGAATCTGGCCGCGACACTGGATACCAGGCCAGATCCCTCGCTTCGCTCGGGATGACCGCGACACGCTACCCGGGCCGGGTGCCGCGGGCGGCTTGTCCGTCCGTGCAACACGTCGCACGTTCGATATACTATCCGCTTACTAGTCTCACTGGGAGCGCTGCACGTGTCACTCATCACCGAACTCGCCTGCGTCAGTTGCGGCAAGAGCTTCGCCGTCGGCGCTTGCATGACGTGTCCCGACTGCGGCTCTGACAACGGCATCCTCGACGTCCAGTATGACCTCGACCGCGCCGCCGAAACACTCACCCGCCGCTTGCTCACGCAACGCACGCGCTCGCATTGGCGCTATCGCGAGCTGCTCCCGCTTGACGACGAGTTCTGCCCAACCGACGGCGTCGTGGGCTGGACGCCGCTGATCGAGGCCCCGCGCTTGGCAAAGGCGCTCGGCGTCGCGCGCTTGCGCTTAAAGGACGACGGGCGCAATCCGTCGGGGTCGTTCAAGGATCGCGCCAGTTGCATCGGCGTCGCGCACGCACGACAACTCGGCTTCACGCAGATCGCCTGCGCGTCGACCGGCAACGCCGCCAGCAGCCTCGCGTATTGTGCCGCCGCCGCGGGCTTGCAAGCAAACATCTTCGTTTCCGAAATCATCCCCGCGGGCAAGCTGGCTCAGCTCCTCGCTTATGGCGCCCGCGTGTTCAAGATCCGCGGCACGTACGCCGACGCGTACGACCTCTGCACGAAAGCCTGCCAGCACTTCGGCTGGTACAACCGCAACTGCGCGATCAACCCTTACCTAGTCGAGGGCAAGAAGACCGGCGGGCTCGAAATCGCCGAGCAGTGCGCCGACGACCCGCCCGACTGGGTCGTGTGCAGCGTGGGCGACGGCTGCTCGATCGCCGGCGTGCACAAAGGCCTGATGCAGATGAAAGCCGTCGGCATCATTGCGTGGCAAACGCACATGCTCGGCGTGCAGGCCGCCGGCGTCGCCCCGATCGCGAACGCTTTCGAGACGGGCGCACTCGAAGCGGGTTACCCCACCCGGCCCAGCTCAGAACGAGCCACGGACTTCAGTCCGCGCCGGGTGCCACTGGCGGCTTGCCCGCCAGTGCCTGCCTCCAGCACAGGCGACACCTACGCCGACAGCATCAACGTGCCCGCTCCGCGCAACTGGCGAAAGGCACTCGCTGCCGTCAAAGAGAGCGAAGGCACGTTCGTGACGGTGACCGACGAGCAGATCCAGCAGGCGGTGCGCGACACTGGTCGGCTGACCGGGATCTTCGCCGAGCCCGCCGCCGCCGCCGCTGTCGCCGGCATCGCCGAAGCCCGCCGGCAGGATCGCATCGGCAGCCAGGCCTCGGCCGTCGCCGTGATCACCGGCAACGGTCTGAAGGATATCGATGGCGCCATGCAGGCGGTGGGCAAGCCGCATGAGATCCCGCCCGATCTCGACCAGGTGGTGCGGATCGTTGAGACACAAGACAAGGCAAACAACAGTGGAATGGATTGATGGCTATTGTTATTGAAAATGCTCTGCTGGCGGACTTTGACCCGATCCGGGTTGAGCTCGGCTGCCTGCGCATCGAAGACAACCTAATCACGCAGCGCGGCAACTCTGTTTCACGTGAAACAACGGACGAGATCATTGACTGCGGCGGCGCGGTGGTGCTGCCCGGGCTGGTCAACGGCCACACGCATCTGTATTCCGCTCTCGCAGTCGGGATGCCGCCGCCCTCCAAGCCGCCGCAGAACTTCCTGGAAAGCCTGCAATCCCTCTGGTGGCGGCTCGACCGGGCGCACGACGGCGAGTCGATCGAGATGTCCGCCCGGATTGGCGCGCTCGACGCGCTGTGTTGCGGGACCACCACCTTGTTCGATCACCACGCTTCGCCAAACTGCATCGATGGCTCGCTCGATCTGATCGAGAACGGCATCGCCGACATCGGTCTGCGCGGTATCCTGTGCTACGAGACGACCGATCGTCACGGTCCTGAGGGTCGCGCCGCGGGGCTGGAAGAGAATCGGCGCTATCTCGAGAAGCGCGTGCAGACCTACTCGCCAAGTTTCGCCGGAATGGTCGGCGCCCACGCCTCGTTCACGCTTGAGGACGAGACGCTCGAAGAGCTTGCCCGGCTGGCGGCGGACTTCGACACCGGCGTGCACCTGCACGTCGCCGAAGACCAGTGCGACGAGGAGGACTGCCAGGAGAAGTACCAGACGTTCCTGATTGACCGGCTGACCGGGCACAAGCTCCTGCGGCGTCAGTCGATCTTCGTGCACGGCACGCACCTCGATCCCGATGCGATCCTCCGTGTCAGGGAAGCCGGGGCCACGATCGCGCATTGCCCGCGCTCGAACATGAACAACGGCGTCGGCACGGCCCCGATGGCGGCGTACAACTGCCCGATTATGCTCGGGACCGACGGCCATTCGAGTGACATGTTTCTCGAAGCGAGGGTGTCCTGGCTCGCAGCTCGCCAGGACCGCGCCCCCATCCCACCCAGTGCGGTCGTCGTTCGGCTTGCCCAGGCCGCCCGGCGCGCGTCGCGGGCGTTGGAGATCACCCTCGGCAAGCTGGAGCGCGACGCAGTCGCGGACGTGGTCATCACCGACTACCGCCCGTCGACGCCGCTGACGAACGGCAACTTTGCCGCGCATTTCCTCGGCGCGCTGGGCGCTCAGCACGTACGAGACGTGATTGCCAACGGCCAGTGGGCACTACGCGACCGCGTGGTGGAATCTTGTGATGCAGCCCGCGTTCGAAGCAGTTCCGTCGAAGTCGCCGCGAAGTTGTGGGCACGCACGGCGGCGATCGAATGACTCGTCATTTCGATCGCTGGTGCGAGAATCCGTAACGGAGAGGACAGACTGATGAGAGAGCTTGCCACTCGTCGTGAATGGCTCAGTCGCCTCGCTCTGCCGTCGGTGTTCCTGTTTGTCATCGCCCTACTGTGGAGTGGTGTCGTCAATGCGATCACGTACCACAGCCTTGGCGTGGTGAGCACAAGCATTGATGGGAGAACGTTGTCATTCGTTGAAAACCTGCCTTTTATGGTTCTTGGCGGCGGAATGTTTCTGTTCTGGGTCAACCTTTTTCTCTTGCTGGCTCTGGCGCTGCTGCGGGTGTACTTTCGATGGTGGGTGGTCCTCGCAACGTTGATTCTCGCCGGCACACCGCTCGCCGTGCTGATGGGGCGTTCGATCGCACGTTACCTTTGGGCGACCAACAAAGGCGGGACGCCGTGGGAAGGGGTATTGCCAGCGCCGATCACTATGGGAGTCGTATGGGTGCTGGCACTGGTCGCAGACGCGGTGATCGATTGGCGGTTGCGTGTTCACGCACGGGATCTGGTATTGAAGGGGATCTGCCCCGAGTGTCGCTACGATCTGCGGGGCAGTATCGCTGGAGGTAGTACGCGGTGCCCGGAATGTGGGGCACCCATCCAGTCTCGTTCCCCAATCGAGGCGTAAACGCCGATTCGCAACGCTGCGATCGCAGAGACCAAGACAGCCCCGATGGGGCGATAGTCAATAGCCGGGGGCGCGAGCCCCCGGTCAGGGTCACAGCAAGACCGAGAGCCCCGGAGGGGCGGCAGAAACGCGGAGGCCGATGGATGTCGCAATCATATACCTGCCTATATTACCACGTCATATTCAGCACAAAGCAGCGGCGCGCATTGATCACGCCGGATCTGCGCGAACGACTCTACGCCTACATCGGCGGCATCGTTGCACATGAGAAAGGACGGCTCATGTCAGCCGGCGGTGCGGACGATCATTTGCATTTGCTTCTCTCGCTACGAGCGCAGACCGCACTCTCCGATATGCTGCGTCTGCTGAAAACCAATTCAAGCAAATGGGTGCACGAGACCTTCGCGGACAGGCGTGACTTCGGTTGGCAAGACGGTTATTCGGCGTTCTCCGTCAGCTACTCGAATATACAGCATGTGCAAGAGTACATTGCTCGGCAAGAGCAGCATCATCGCCGCGTTTCATTTCAGGAGGAGTTGCTCGAGTTCTTGCAGCGCCACAACATCGAGTACGACGAGCGTTATATCTGGACGTGACATCCCCGTGTTAGCGTGGGCGTCTGCCGCCCCTCCGGGGCTTTCCGTTTGCGAAGCTCGTTTCCGGGGGCTGACGCCCCCGGCTATTGACTACCGCCCCTTCGGGGCTTTGGGCTGGCGACACCCGCTTCCGGGGGCTGACGCCCCCGGCTATTCCCTAGTGTAGTGTCTCACAAATACGATACCGTGGTGGGGCAGGCCTCCGTGCCTGTCACGGCGGGCAGGGACGCCCGCCCCACCTCTACAGAAGGTTGCTTGTTTCTGAGACAGTACACTAGCGCCCCTTCGGGGCTGGATTCCAGCGACGGCTCCACCCTACCGTGGCGCTCCGCTGGCGGGGCGGCGGCGGGCCATCCATTGGACATTGATCTGGTTCACGCCGCGCTGATCCAGTACGCCCTCGCGCAGATAGCGGAGCAGGTGGTAGATGCGCAGGTCGAGGCGGTGGTCGCCGGTGAGTGGCTTTAACGGGCGGACGCTGACGATCGTGTGGCCCCAGCCGGTCAGCACGGCTTCGACCGTGCCATCATCGAACAGGTACTGTTGCGTCTGATTCGCGTATGTAAGCTGATAGACCGCGCCGCCGATCCGGGCACGGATCCAGCCGCCTTCGGGTTGCTCATGGACGACGAAGCCGTCGCGCGGGGCGGCGCGCTCCCATGACTCAACGGTGCGATAGAAGCTCGGCTTGACAAGGTATGGGCCGCCGTGCTCGGGACAGAACGTGTCGCAGTTGCCGCACTCGTTGCAGAAGTCGGCGTAGTTGGCCACCTGGCGGTCCTTGGCGATGACAAACAGACCTTTCTCACCGACGTGCCAGTCGCCGGCCGGTGAGACAACCACGTCGAAGTAGTCAAATGACACCGGCGGCGTCGAATAGGTGAAATTCGCGGCGTTGGGACACACCAGCAGGCAGTTCTCGCACGTGAGGCAGTCAAACGTCGTCAGATGCGACTCGGTCTTCCTTGGGGCCAGGCGGTTTCTCTCCGCTCGATAGCGCGGATTCCCGCGAGCCATCTTTGCCACGATCGACGTGTTCAACAGCCCCGCCCAGGCGACCGTGGCGCGCTTCAGCTCATCGGCACCGGCGTCGGCACCCAGCTCCGCGACGGCCCGCCGGCGAGCCTGCCCTTCCTGGTCAAACCGCCGCAGGACGTATTCGTCGATGTTCACCGCGTCGCGGCTCTGCATTTCCTTGGTAAGCGCCCGCAAGTACGAGCCGAGTCGACCATAGCCCCCGGGGCGCAGCAGATCCGTGACCGCGGTTACCGGCACGAAGCCGCAGGCGATGGCCAGCGGGAAGTTGGCCCGATCGATCCCCGCGCTAAACGAGATCGGCACGTGCGGTCCGACTTTTCGGCGAAACTCATCGACCAGTGTCATCGTGATCACGTGCAACGGCTGCCCGGAGAGATACACGACGTCGTTGCCGGGCGGAAAGAAATCGCGCTGGTTGACCACTTCGAGCGTGTTGCAGAACTTGAAGCCGACCCGCCGGCCACGCTTTCCGGCGAAGTTGGTCAGGCGTCGGCAGAGCTGCACGCCCTCGTCGAGCGTGAGCCCGGCAGTGTAGGCCTGTGGGTTAACGCGCAGTTCGGTGTAGCCCAGGACGTCGTGCAGCAAATGTTCGAGCCGCTGCTGGCCGAGCATCGGGGGGTTCATCTTGACCATCAGGTTGCATTCGTGCTCGCTAATCAGCAACTCGCAAATGGTTTCGATCTCCTCGGGCGGGCAGCCGTGGAACGTCGAGAGGGTGACGCTGTCGGAGAGCCGCCCCGGATAGCCAAGGTCGCGGGCCGGGCCGAATTCTCGCGGGATCTCGGCCCGCAGCCGCTCGATCAGCGACCAGGCGTTGCGCATGCCGTCGAGGAACCCGCGCACCTTATCACGCGAGATGCCGGCCAGGTCGTAGCCCACGCTGATGCCGTAGATCACGGCGCCGGGCAGGCTGTCGAGCAACTCGCCCGCGAGGTCACGGTTGTGGCGGTACATCTCGACCAGCATCGAGCCGGCGACGTATTCGCGGAGCGCGTCGGCGGTGCACAGCTCTTGCGACCACTCGATGTTGTAGCCGACGGTAGCCATGTCGATGCACGGCCGCGGGACGGTCAACTGGTCGTTGTCCTGAATGGTCTTCAGTTCGAGGATGCGGCCGCCGGCGACGTAGCTCAGCAGGATGTTCTGAGCCATTTGCGTATGCGGTCCGGCGGCGGGCCCGGCGGGATTGCCGGCGCGTACGCCGTGGAAGCTGACGCCCAGGTCGGGAGCGTCGGAGAGGGGTCGGAACCACTTGCGGCGTGGCAGTTCGAAGAGCGTACCTTGCGTCTGCGGTTCGCGGTGCAGCCGCGTGACCAGGTCTCTAAATGGTGCCGGTCTGAGTTGCGCCATTGCCCTGCCGCCTTTGTGTGAAGCGAATGTAAGGCGTGGGCCGGATCAAGACAAGCGTGGCTGTCGGCGAACGCCACACTGACAGCAGCGTTGAGCTCGGAGTGACAGGATCTGCGACGGATTGCGGCTTGACTGCGCGGGCTCGTAGAATGTAGACGGTGAATCACGATGCCACCGTCTGACGATTCCGCTTCGCACCGCCGCCCGAAGCAGACTGTCTCGTTCACGCTGAACGGGCGTGCAGTCTCGGCGGCCGTGGATCCGGAGCGTTCGCTGCTGGACGTGCTGCGCGACGACTTCGGCATCGTCTCGCCGAAGAGCGGCTGCGCCCCGCAGGGAGCCTGCGGGTGTTGCACGGTCCTGATCGACGGGCAGCCGCGGCTGTCGTGTACGCTGAGTGCGCCGCGCGTCGCCGGGCACACCGTCACGACCTTGGAAGGTCTCTCGGAGCAGACACGGCAACAGTTGGCGGACTCGTTCGTTCGGGCCGGCGGGGTGCAGTGCGGCTACTGCGTACCGGGCATCGCGATGCGGTCGGTGGCGCTACTGGAGAAGAATCCCGAGCCGACGCGCGCGGAGATCGCCGAGGAGCTGCGACCGCACCTGTGCCGCTGTACGGGATACAAGAAGATCGTGGACGCGATCGAGCTGCTGGCGCGTGTGCGTCGTGGCGAGGATTTACCGGCGGCGGATACCAGCGGACAGGTCGGCACGCGGCTCGACCGCTATCGCGGGCGAGAGTTAGTGCTGGGCGACTTTCGTTATGTCAACGATATCCAGATTGAGGGGATGCTCTTCGCCGCCCCGCGGTTCAGCGATCATCCACGGGCATTGGTCAGGTCGATCGATCCCACATCAGCGCTAGCGATGTCGGGCGTGCGGCGAGTGATCACCGCCGACGACGTGCCCGGCCGGCGTTACATCGGGCTGATCGAGCGGGACTGGCCGGTATTGGTGGCGGTTGGTGAGGAGACGCGCTGCGTCGGAGACATGCTCGCGCTGGTGGTGGCCGACGAGCAGCACGTCGCGCGCGAGGCGGCCCGGCGGATCGTGGTCGAATACGAAGTTTGTGAGCCAATCACGTCGCCTGAAGACGCGCTCAAAAACGACGCGCCCAAGATTCACCCGCGGGGGAATCTGCTCTCGCGCTCAGCAATCCAACGCGGAGACGTCCAGCGCGCACTGCGCGAATCCGCTCACGTGGTCGAAGACACCTATACCACCCAACGCATCGAGCACATGTATCTCGAACCAGAGGCCTGCGTTGCGGTTCCCGAAACGAAGGTCCAAGGGGAGCAATCCCTGCGGGTCCTCAGTCAGGGACAGGGGGTGTTCGATGACCGTCGGCAGATCGCCGCCGTGCTTGCCTGGGATCTCACGCGCGTACAGGTCGAGCTAGTATCCAACGGCGGAGCGTTCGGGGGGAAGGAAGACAACAGCGTTCAAGCGCAGGCGGCGTTGGCGGCCGCACTCTGCAACGCACCGGTGAAATGCACGCTGACGCGTGAAGAGAGTTTTCGACTGCACCCCAAGCGCCATCCGATGACGATCGAGATCCGGTTGGGTTGCGACAACGAGGGGCATATCACTGGGATGCGGGCGCGAATCGTCGGTGATACCGGGGCGTATGCTTCCGTGGGTGCGAAGGTGCTGGAACGCGCCGCGGCACATGCCACCGGGGCTTACAAAGTGCCGAACATCGACATCGAATCGCTCGCGGTCTACACGAACAACCCGCCCGGCGGGGCGATGCGCGGGTTCGGCGTGAACCAGGCGACGTTTGCGCTGGAACGCTGCCTGGATCGACTGGCTCGGAAGGTGGGCCTCGACGGGTGGGAGATGCGCTGGCGAAGCGCGCTCGACGTCGGCGATCGGTTCTGCACGGGTCAGAAGCTCGATAAGCCGTTCGGCCTGAAACGCACGCTGCTCGCGGTCAAAGACGCGTATCGCGGGGCCAAGTACGCCGGGATCGCCTGCGGCGTCAAGAACGTCGGCCTCGGCACGGGCGTGCCCGACGAGGGCAAGGCGGTCCTGGTAGTCGAGTCGCCGAACCACGTGACCATTCGCACGGGCTTCACGGAGATGGGGCAGGGCTACTTCACGATCTGCATTCAGACGGCCTGCCAGGAGACCGGTCTGCCACCCGAGGTCTTCACGCCGACAACCGACACCTCGGCCGACCTCGATTCCGGCCAGACCACCGCCAGCCGGGCTACCGTGCTGGGCGGCATGGCGGTGTTGCAGGCCGCCCGCCGCTTGAAGGCCGAGCTGGACGCCGGCAGAGAACTCAGCGACTTGGTCGGCCGGGAGTTCCGCGGCGAGTATGCCTGCACGGACACGGTGCCGCTCGGTGCCGACGTGTCCGATCCGAAGACGCACCTGACGTACGGGTTCGCGACCCAGGTGGTCATCCTCAATGACGACGGGACGCTCCGGAAAGTCATCGCGGCCCACGACGTCGGCCGGGTCATGAACCCCACGCTCCTGGAAGGGCAAATCGAGGGCGCGGTCCACATGGGGCTGGGCTACGCGCTGAGTGAGGAGTTCGTGGTCGAAGCGGGACACATCCAGACCAAGGATGTCCACTCGCTGAACGTCCTACGAGCCGAGCAGATGCCCGAAATCGAGACGGTCTTCATCGAAGAGCCCGACCCGGAGACGCCCTACGGAGCCCGCGGCGTGGGCGAGATCGGCTTGGTGCCCACCGCACCCGCGGTCGCCGGTGCGCTGGAGGCGTTCGACGGCATCCATCGCACGAGTTTGCCGATGAAGGACTCGCCAGCCGCGCGAGCCATCCTGAGGCGCTGAGGAGGCACATGAGCGATCTGATCTCAATCCTCGAGACGCTGGTGGCCGACGTTCAAGCCGCTCGCCCCGCGGCATTATGCGTTGTGCTGAAGACGTACGGGTCGGCACCACAGACACCCGGGGCGTTGATGCTCGTGCGCGCGGACACCACCACGATCGGCACCGTCGGCGGAGGGGCGGTCGAGGCCCAGGTGCAGCGAGACGCAGTCCGATTGCTGGGAGAAAGCCGCTCGGCACTGCTCAACCTCTCGCTCGAGCACGACTATCACACCGACGAGGGGCCGATCTGCGGCGGACAGATGTCGGTCGGCGTCATGCCGATTGCAGACGTCGCGGCTCTCAAGCCCTTTGCACACGGGCTCGAGCTGGTCCGGGAGCGGAAGCCAGCGCGCGTTCCGATCATCGTCGAGCACCAGGGCGAGCGCCTGGAGTATCACCTGCACCTGGAGGTGCCGCCGACGCTGATCATCGCCGGCGCCGGGCACGTGGGACAGGCATTGGCGCGGCTGGCAGAGGACCTGGACTTTCATACCGTGGTGATCGACGACCGAGCTGAGTTCGCGTCGCGCGAGCGTTTCGGAGAACGTGTCCAACTGATCACGGACGACATTGCCGAGGCGCTCCGCACGTACCCGATCGACGAAGGTTGCTACGTGGTGATTGTGACTCGCGGGCACTTGCAGGACGAGCAGGCCTTGCAGGCCGTGATCCACCGGCCGGCCGGCTACATCGGGATGATCGGCAGCAAAAGGAAATCGGCGACCGTGCTTAAAGCCCTCGAACAGGCCGGAGTCCCACCAGGATTGCTCGACCGCGTTCATACACCGATCGGCGTCTCGATCGGCGCGGTCACGGTGAACGAGATCGCCGTCAGTATCGCGGCGGAATTGATCCAGATCCGTCGGCAGAGCACGCCCCGGGCGATTGAAGGGCCGATCGAGGCCCGCTTGTAGAGCGTTCACGCGTCCCCGCTGACACGATTGCCGGTTGGCAGGGGTGTTGTCACAGACGTGGTCGTGCCAGCCGAGCCCGCGGAGCATGGTCATCCTCGGCCAGCAGCTACTCGGGGCTCATCCCACCCGGCGATCAACCGGGATTATTCATGTGGCCCAGCCGCCCTCGGCTGGGCTCACGCAGCCTGCACGGCCGAGGGCGGCCGTGCCATATTTCAAGGCCTGGAAGCGCTTCCATGAATGATGTGGGTTGACTATCGGGCCTCCGGGGCTGGAAAGACCCTCGGCGAAGCTCTCACGCACCGTGCGGACTCGCTGACCTGGAAAAGGGTTGTGACCGATAGGGGGCGAGGGTTAGAATATAGGGGTCCATATCCACTTTGCCGAGGCTTGGAACGGAGGAAGCGAAAATGGCAAGATTGGTGCGATTTGTTGGGCTGGGGGTCTTGGTTGCTCTGGTTTGCCCGACGACGCTTCGGGCGCAGTTCCCGT
>CAZDTB010000113.1:0-11474 GCA_964508075.1 uncultured Planctomycetales bacterium | reverse complement strand
TTATGCCACAGAAGACGACCTTTATCTACTACCCCTGTGAGAAATGCGGGCTAGTACTCCGCCGGGCTTTGCTGCCTGCCCGGTGTCGCCGTTGTCTTGTCGGCCGCGGGGAGGTGCCGGTACCAGAACACGTACATCCCGCCCAGGCACACCAGGAAAATCGCCAACGTCGGCCAGAACGCCGCGAAGTTGCGCACCACCAGTTGCATCGGCAACACGAACAGCGTGATCTGCCAGCCCAGCGTAAACGGCAGCGCCAGCAGATCGCGTCGATGCTCGCGCGTCACCGCGGCGCGAACACCGGCGGCAAGCTTGCGCTTGAGCGGCCCCCAGACTCCGAACGGACGCGTGGTCCGGTAGAAATGCTCGAGCACTTTCGCGTCGGTCGGCTGGCTGAGATACGTTCCGACGATCGAGCCGACCAGACCGATCGCAACCAGGCAGAGGAACTGCAGCCGCGCGTCCAGCTCGGGGAATACAAGTCGTTGTCCGACCGCGCCTACCAACCCCGCCAACGTACCAGTTACCAGACCGCCGGCGTTGAACCGCCACCAATAGAACTTGAGCATCGCGGGGACCAGCATCCCCCCGCCCAGTCCCATGATGATCCAGTCCCAGATGTCGTTGATGCTGGTCGCGCTGTAGGCCAGCGCGAACCCGGCGGCCACCACCACGAGAATGTAGCAGTAGCTGGCAAGCATCAGCTCGCGGTTGCCGGCCCGCGGTCGCCAGTAACGCTGATACAGATCGCGCGTGAAGTACGCCGCGCTCTGGTTGACGCCCGAGTCGAACGTAGACATCGACGCCGCGATCAGCGCCACCAGCAGCAAGCCGCGCAACCCCATGGGAATCCTGAACAGCAACACCGCCGGCAGAATCCGCTCCGGGTTCACCGCACCATCGAAGCTGACCAGCTTGAGCTTGTTGGCCCAGTCGTCGCCCAACAGTTGCTGCAACCCGGCGAGCAGTTCCTGCGGCTGACTGCCGGGCGCGTGGATAATCGCCGCGACTTGCTCATTCCACAGATGCCGGGGAATCTCGCCGCAGTGCTGCTTGATCAGCAGAGCGGCTTGCGTCAGCACCTCCTGGTCGGGAAACAGGTCGCTCACCAGGTACAGCCCCAGCACGGCGAAGCCCATCATCATCGGCCAGCGGAGCATGATCAGCGAGACCCACAGAAAGCTGAGCTTCCCGCAGGCCCGCTCGTTCGGCGCGCCGAAGTACTTCGGGTCGGCCCCGTAGGTCACGCCCATGAGCACGTTCCGCAGCAGATAGAAGAACGCGAACATCGCCAGCAGACGGTAGGGTTGGTACTCCTCACCGGCAGGCATCGTCGTACGCCAGTGCGGCACGCTGCTGAGCCAGTCCGCACTGCCCGTTACTCTCTCGGCAAAACTCCCGATGTCACCACCGTGGTCGGAGATGGCGACGACGGCCATCACCGTGATCGAGACCACCGCAACCAAAATGATGACGGACTGGAACACGTCGGTGTACACCACGCCATAGAAGCCGGAGACCATCGTGTACAGGCACGCCACGCCGACCATGATCAGCGTGCAGGCCATCGGCGAGAACGGCAGGAACATCGACAGAAACAACCCCACGCCCTTCATCAGGTACGCCAGCATCGCCACGATGCCGATGATGACGGCCAGCGCGGTCACGATTCGGGCAAAGTGCCCGCCGATGCCGCTGCCGAAACGGTAGATCATCCATTCCGCGCCGGTCATGCAGCGTGAACGGAAGTGCCACTTGCCCCCCCAGATCAGGATCACCGCCATGATCAGGACCGCGCCGCCGCGAAACTCGATGAACAGCCCGCGCGGCCCGAGCATGTACAGAAACGACACAATCAGCATCGTTCCCGTCATGTCGAGGTGCGATGCCATCCCGGAAATGCCCAGCGCCCACCACGGCAGGCGCCGTCCGCCCAGAAAGTAATGCTCCAGACTGGCGGAGGCCTTCCGGCTCAGCACAAATCCCAGCACGATCAGAAACAGGAAGTAGACCGAGATGATGCTGTAATCGACCGAGCCCAAGTTCGGCAACGCGGAAACCTCCGGGTCTTCGTCCGTGGGATGCGAAGCGTCGCCGCAGTATATGCATCAGGGCACGATGCGTCACACCAGCGGCCCCGCTTCCCCTTCATCTATCCGCGCAACAGCGTCGGGACGACCTCGATGTCCACCGGCAGGAGAAACACGCGGTCGCTGCGCATGGTCTTCACCTGGTGCATGACTTCGTAGCGCCCGGGGCGCGCATCCGCGGGAACCGTGATCGTGATCGGGCTCCCCTCGCCGCCGACGTGCCCGCTCGTCCAGCCGGAGGGCAACTCGTGAATTCCGAAGTTCGTCAGCGCATCCTGGTACGTCTCGTACGTGACCGTCTCACCCGGGTGGACCGTCTCCCGGTCCAGCCTGATCGCCAGCGGAAACTCGCTCCAGTTGATTTCAAGTTCCCCGTCGGCAACCACGTAAACCGGCAGGTCTTGTTCCAACACCGTGATCCACGAACCGTCAAACTGCGACTTGTGCAGCGCTTCACCGGTGACGGTCAAAAGCTGCACATTCCCGCCGTTCAGCTTGAACGTGGCCATCCGCGTTCGGTTGGGCGACCAGATCGCGGCGATCCGCCGTTCGCCCTTGCGGAACAAGAAGCCGATCAGGTCGTCGCGCACTGGAGACGTGCTGACCCCATCCCAGGTCGTGAGAAACATGGGGCCGGGCAGCGACAGCTCCTTCTCGAACTCGGCCGAGCCCAGCAGCCGACCGACCGTCGCCAACGCCAGATAGCCAATCTTCGGCGTCAGGTCCTGCCGCACCAGGCCGAAGTGATGCTCGTTGTAGAACGGGTCGGTGCCGTCCTCGCGGAAGTCGTACCAGGCCACGGTGCGCGTCGCCTCACAGGCCAGCGCGGCGATATACGTGCGGGCCACGTAACCGGTTTGCTCGCGCTCGGTCAGGCCGCCGAGCTGACTCGGCCAGCCCATCTCGGTGATCCATACCTCGCGACCGCCGACGAGCTCGTGGACGTCGCGCAGCTCGCGGATGAAGCCTTGCGGGTCGAGGTCCGCGCGATACGGGTGCACGGTGAGCGCGTCGAATCGCGCCCCGCGTTCCACCACCATCTTGATGAAGCTCGTGTCGATGCCCGCCGTCGAGCAACCGAGGACCTCGGCCGTCGGGTCAATCTCCTTGATGGTCTCGTATGCCCGTTCGAGCAGCACGGGATAGCGGTCCTTGGGCGCGGGCCAGAAGAAGATGTTCGGCTCGTTCCAGATCTCCCAGTGCTCGATGCGGTCCTGGTAGCGATCCACCAGCACGCGTAGATACGTGCAGAACCGATCGACGAACTCGTCGCTGCCCAGCGGCGGCCCCCAGTCGGTTCCGTAGCAAACCAGCCCGTAGATGCTGATTCCGTGCGCTCGGGCAATCTCGACCAACTCGTCATGAAACCGAAAGTCGAACTCGCCCGGCGCGACCTCGATCTGCTTCCAGTTGAACTCCTCACGCGTCCATTTCACGCCCGCCGCGGCGGCCAGCCGGCACGCGCGCTCCAGCCAGGCCCGGTAATCCGACTTGCCCCGGAAGCGGTACAGGTACATTCCGACGCCCATCCGGCTGCCCGGATCGAGCTCATAGTGGTCCGGCGCTTCGGGGGCGATCGCGAGCGTGATCGACTGTGGTCCAGTCGTGCAGTTCTCAGCGACGAACTCGAATACGCCTTCGAGCAACGAACCGTCGCCAAACGAAGCGACGTGCTCGAAACACGTCCGGCCACTCGACGGCACGACCAGTTCGGCGCTGCCCTGCTCCACGATCTGATTCAGCGTGCCAATCGAGTAACGGAGTCGCCCGGCCAGTGGCTGGTCATGCAGACTGCGCAGCTCGGCCGTGAAGACCGCTCGACCGTCTGTGTCGCGCGCTACGCGCGGTATTAGCGTCACCGGCTGGTCTCGTTCATACTCGGTAATGAACTCCAGTCGTTTGAGAACGAGTTTCCCGGCGCTGGCCTTCCCTTTCTTTACAAGTGCAAGTTCCTCCAGTCGCAGCGGGTAGCGCACGATGCCGTCGTTTTCACCGCCGAAGTGTTCCCAGCCGGACATGTTCCCGAGCGGAACTTCGAAGATGCGCTCTCCCGATGAGTCGAGCGTGCCGAGCGCGCGCTCAAACGACTGAAAGTGCGAACCGCATCGCGCGCGCAGCTCGTGGCCCGCCCCGTCGCTCTCGATCGTCAGCCGGATCGCCGTCGGTCGGCCCAGGATGGACTTGCCCCAGCGCAAGCTACAGCGGCCGCGGTTCTCCTCAAAGCGGTACATCCAGCGGTTATCATTCAGCTCGCTCTCGGCGGGCCCGCGGCATCGCCAGCCGTCGCTGCTGCGGAAGGTGGACTCGGTGTACGTGGCGCTTCGCGTGCGAGGATCGTCCGGGCGTGTGGGCTCATAAACCCACTGCACGTCGTCGATCAGCAGTTCGCCCTTGCGGTTGCCCCCGCGGTTCTCGATCAGGATGTGGAACTGCCGCGCCGGCTGCTGAAATGTGCCGTCGCCGCCCCAGCGGTGCACCCAACCGTTCAGTGCGATCTCGAGCTGCTGCCAGCCCCGAAAGTCGAAACGGAGACCTTTCTGAAACGTCTCGCCTTCGGCGTCTGTCGCGCGAAACGTCATGAGGTTGGCGGCCGGCTTGTTCACCCAGAAGCGCACCGCGTGGACGGGCGGGGCCGTCGGCAGCTCTGCGATCGCCGCCACGTAGCTCCCGCCCCGCTCGAAGTCGTACGTCAGGACCAGCACGCCGTCTTGCGTGCGACCGCCTTCGGCGCGCCGTTCGAGTGCGCCGGTCGCTCCGGGCCACTCCGGGCCGTTGTTGAACGACCACGCATCGGCAGATTGGGGATCGTTGAACGACTCCGTTTCGGACGCGGCGCCGCAGGCAGCGGGCAACAGCATGCAGCACAACACGGCCGCGACGATCAACCTTGCGTTCACTGGGGACTTCCTTGCATCGAACCGTCAACATGAACCAGAGCAGCCGTCTGCGGACTCGATTCTAGTGGTCTTGCCCGACAGCCGACACCCGATTGGGGAAAGGATGGTGTGTCGTCTCGGCTCATTTGGCCTGCCACCAGCGTCGGCGGTACACTGCCGCCATCGCCGGGCCGGCCGGCGGCCCGTGCATCGGCGGAAACGGCATCAGGGTATCTCGCGCAGGAGGGCCATTTTTTGGCCGACACCAAGATCAAGGCATATTACGTTGCCAGCACACACTGGGATCGTGAATGGTACGAACCGTTCCAGGGCTTTCGCTATCACCTGGTCGAGTTGTTCGACGAGTTGCTCGACACGATGGAGCGCGACGAGCGCTTCGCCTGCTTCCAGACCGACGGGCAATCGAGTCTGATCGAGGATTACCTGGAAATCCGCCCCGAGCGGGAGGAGCTGCTGCGCCGCCTGGCGACGCAGAACCGCCTGCGCATCGGCCCCTGGTACACCCTCCCCGACGAGAACCTCGTCGCCGGCGAATCGCTCATCCGCAACCTCGAGGAAGGGCTCCGCGTCGCCCGCGAGCTTGGCCACGCCTCACGCGTCGGATTCGCCTGCGACCTGTTCGGCCACGTCTCACAGCTCCCGCAAATCTTCCGCGGCTTCGGCATCGACAATGCCTTCATCTTCCGCGGCGTCAACGAAGACACGCACCAGGGTCTGTTCCGCTGGCAGGGCGCCGACGGCAGCGAAGTGATCACCCACCGCTTCGGCCCGGACAACGGGTACTTCGACTACGGCGTCGAGGTGCGCAAGGCCTTCGACCGCAACACGCCGTTCGTGTTCGAAGAGGCGGCCCAGCGGCTGGTCGCGTACGTTGAGGTTCAACACAAACGAATGGGGGTCAATGTGATTCTACTGTTCGACGGCGGCGACCACATGCCGATCGAGCCGTCGACGCCCGACCTGCTGGATCACCTGCGCAAGGCCATGCCCAACGTCGAGGTCGCGCACTCCGGGCTGGCCGAATTCGCGGCCGCCCTCGTGGCCCAGCGTGACAAGATCGACCGGGTCTTCACCGGTGAGCTGCGCGATCCCGGACGCCTGCGCGACGGTCAGTGCATCATCCCCGGCGTGCTCAGCAGCCGCATCCGTCTCAAGCAGGCCAACCGCGCCTGTGAGACCGAGCTGTGCTTCTGGGCCGAGCCGTTCAGCGATCTCGCCAGTCGACTCGCCGGCCGCGAGTATCCGCACGGCTTCCTCCGGCGCTCGTGGCGCTATCTGCTCCTGAATCACGCCCACGACTCGATCTGCGGGTGCAGTCCGGACCAGATCCACAAGGACATGGAATACCGTTTCGATCAGTCGCGCCTGATCAACCAGAAGGTCATCACCCACGCGTTGGAAGCGATCGCCGCGCGCGTCGATCTGCCCGATCTGGAGGGCGAAGACTTCGCCCTGGCCGTTTTCAACCCGACCCAGGCCGACATCGACGGCCCGGTCGATCTCGAACTCTGGTTCGACGAGAAGACCAAGAACGTCTTCGGCGAGTTCTTCAACTTTGAATCGAAGGTCGGTTTCCGTCTGTATGACGCTGACGACCGGGAAATCCCCTACGACTTTGTGAGCCACACACCGCGACGGCGGCGGTTCTACCGAGTGCCCCGCAAACCCCCTGGCGGTGAGGAGTGCATCGTCGTGAACGTGACGGCGCCGCTGAAGATCCCCGCCTTTGGCTATACGACCGTCACCTGCAAGCCCGTCGCCGAGTTCACGCGGCATCCTGCTGGAAAGCTCGTCACCGCTGATCGATCCCTGGAAAACGAGCATCTGCGCGTCACCGTTCAGGACAACGGCTCGCTCGAGCTACACGACAAGCGCACCGGACAAACGTACAACCGCCTGCTGGTCTTCGAAGAGCGGGCCGACATCGGCGACGGCTGGTACCACGGCGTGGCGGTCAACGACCAGATCTTCTCGTCGACCGCGTGCGCCGCCGACGTCGTTTTGGTCGCGGATGGTGCCCAGAAAGCCACGCTGCGCATCACCAATCGCATGAAGGTCCCGCAGTGCTTCGAGTTCGATACCGCGATGCACCGCAGCGAAGTCACCGCCACGCTGCTGATCGATACGTTCGTGACGCTGCGATCCGGCGCCGATCATCTCGAGCTCCGCACCGTGATCGACAACAACGTGCGCGACCACCGCATACGGGTTCTGTTCGAGAGCGGCGCCAAGACCGACACGTATCTGGCAGACTCGGCCTTCGACGTGGTCGAACGCAAGATCGCCTTGCCGCCCGACAACTACACCTATCAGGAGCTGGCGGTCGAGACCACGCCACAGGCCGGTTGGACCGCCGTGTTCGACGATCAGCGCGGCCTGGCCATCGTGGCACCCAGCCTGCCCGAGACCACCGTCCGCGATCTGCCCGCTCGCCCGCTGGCACTCACGTTGCTCCGCGCATTCCGCCGCACGGTCTTCACCGACGGCGAAGAGGGCGGTCAGAGCCTTGGGCGACACGAGTTTCACTGTCGCCTGGTTCCGCTGGCGGGCGAGCCGCCGCGGACGCGACTGGCCCAACTCGCCCAACAGACGGTCGCCGGCGTCCGAGGCGTGCAGGTGTTGCCGCGCACGCAAGCGCCTACGGGCGACCGGACGTTGCCGCGGACGCTGGGGCAGCTTTCGCTGAATCCCGGCCGGGCGATCGTCAGCTCGTTGCGTCGCCGCCCCGACTCGGACTCGCTCGAGCTGCGCGTGTACAATGTCTACGATGAGTCGATCAGCGAGACGCTCGCGTTCCATCGACCAATCGCATCCGCCGCGCTTGTAGACTTCGAGGGCAACCAACAGAGCGGCCTGAAGATCAACCCGGACGGCACCGTCGCGCTCACCATCCCGCCCAGGAAGATCGCAACAGTGATCGTGTCGTTCGCGGCCGAGTGACACCACCGCTTTGACGAGCCCGAACCCCGGAGATTCCCTCAGTCCCGCCGAGGACGGCATGATGAAACGATCCGAGATCAACGCGGCCATCCAGGCCATGATCGACTTCGCGGCACGGCACAAGTTCCACCTCCCGCCGTTTGCTCATTGGACACCCGACCAGTGGCAGACAAAGGGCCCCGAATACGACGAGATTCGAACCGCGGCCCTAGGCTGGGACGTCACCGACTTCGGCAAGGGCGACTTCGCCCGCTTCGGCCTGACGCTATTCACGATCCGCAACGGCGTGCCCGATCAGCCCGACAGCAAGCCATATTGCGAGAAGCTCATGTTGGTCAACGAGCAGCAGATCACCCCCCTGCACTTCCACTGGAGCAAGACCGAGGACATCATCAACCGCGCCGGCGGTCGAATGGTCTGCAAGCTTCACGCCGCCACCGAGAGCGAAGAGCTCAGTGACGATCCGGTGCGCGTTTCGATGGACGGTCAGCGGATGGAAGTCCCGGCGGGCACGGAGCTGGTGCTCGAGCCGGGCCAGTCGATCACGCTCGCGCCGTATCAGTATCACGCCTTCTGGGCCGAGCCCGGCGGCGGTCCGATCCTGCTGGGCGAGGTCAGCGCCGTCAACGACGACACCCGTGACAATCGCTTCCTCGAACCACTGCCGCGCTACCCCGGCATCGAGGAGGACGAGCCGCCCTTCCGCCTGCTCTGCAACGAGTACCCCCCGGCAACGGATTGATACATCACGGCGAAGGTTATCGGCGTGTTCAACCGACACCAAACGCCGTGATCAGATCGCGTCTCCATTGGCTATAATGGCACTTGGCGCCGGCACCGCATGCCGGCCGCGCACACGTGGCGGAGACCCAACGTGTACGATTCCGGGCTAACCGAGCCCGCGTGGAGAACCCATCCGCATCGACGCGTGGATGCGTCGTCGCGTGCTTGTGGGTTGGCTGTCCTGGTTACGCTGCTCTGGACCACGCTGGCCGCGCGAGCTGATGCTTCGCCGTGGCTCTATGGCATCCATTGGTACGGCGACCCGGCCGGGAGCGCGGTCGAGTCCATGACCGGCGGCAAGGGCATCTGGTCGCTGGAGACCGTGCAGACCAACAGCGACGTCTGGTGGAGCGCCGCGTGGCAACGCGACTACCGATTCCTGGACATGGTGGCCCGCGGTCACACGCTCATCGTGCGGATCGAGCGCAACTGGGGCGAGACGGTCGCATATCCCGAGAACCTGGCACAGTATCTCGTGGATGTGCAAGCCGCCGCCGCGACACTCGCCGACGTGTGTCACATCTGGCACATCGGCAACGAGATGAATCTCTATGGCGAGTGGGGCGGCAACGAGCTCACGCCGGTCGTCTATGTCGACATGTTCAAACAGATCCGTGCGGCGATCCACGCCGTGCCGAGCCCACTGGGAGAGCAGACCGTCCTGCTCGGCCCCGTGTCTCCCGGCGATGTCCAGGCCGGCGTTCGTCACACCGAAGGCAACGACTACCTCGGACAGATGTGCGACCTGCTCACGCCGGCGGATCTCGACGGCTTCGCGATCCACGCCTACGCCGCCCCGTGGTACGACGCGCCGACCGCGCGCGGCGAGCTTCAGGCCGGTTACCTGAGCCAGTTGGCGGTGATCGACAGCGCGGGCTTCGCCGACCAGCCGGTCCACCTGACCGAGTGGAATCGGCGCGTCGAGCCGATCAACGACTACAACGAAGCCCAGAGTGCGCAGTACCTTCACGGTGCGTTTCTCGATCTGCATGATTGGAACCAGATGATCGGCGCCCATCCCGTCAGCAGCGCCTGCTGGTTTATCTACCAGTACGACAGCGGCGTCTGGGCGAACTACTCGATCGAGTACCTGCGCGACGTCGGACCCGGCGGGCCGGACAACGACCTCTGGGACGCATTCCAGTACGCCTGCACGCTCGACCTGCCGACCACGGAGCCGGCGCCCGCGGACCCGCTCATGTACGATGCCATCCCCGAGGGAACGAATGTCGCGCCCGCTTCCGCCGGCGTCTGGACCGATTCCGGCGCGAGCGGCGCTGATGCCATCGACGGAATCATCGCCGCCGACAGCAAATGGACCAGCGCAGGCACCCCGCCGCCGCACTGGCTGCAACTCGATCTCGGCCAGCTTCGCCAGGTCACGGGCTTCATCGTCCGTCACGCCGGTGCCGCCGGCGAGCCCGACTACTTCAACACCAGAACGTTCCATCTGGAGACGGCGCCGAGTGCCGCGGGGCCGTGGCAGATCGACGCGGTGGTCTTCAACGCCGACTGGGCAAACAGCACCGCGCGCGTCTACTACGACCCGTGCGCGCTGCGCCACGTGCGGCTGTTCATCACCGATCCCGGCGTCGACAACTACGCCCGCATCCCCGAGTTCGAGGTCTACGCGCTCTCACCGCCCGGCGACTACGACGGCGACGGCCACGTTGGTCTAGCCGATTTCGCGCCGTTCGCCTTCTGCATGCAGGGTCCCGACAACGCCTACGCGCCCGAGCATTTCTGCCTTTCCGGCGATACGGACGGCGACGCGGACGTCGATCTGGCCGACTTCGCCGTCTTTCAGCAGTTGTTCGAGGAGTAATCCAGCCGGCACAGTCCGCCGTCGCGCACCTCACCCGCCAGGGGGTGAACATGATCTGCGTGGGGGACCTGTCATTCCGAGAAGCGAAGCGCCGAGGAATCTGGCCTCCACCGCGCAGTTGAGCCAGATTACTCCGCGCGTCCGCCGTAGGCGGACGCGGTCGGAATGACACTCGGGCGCTATCTCCTCTGCCGGCGCTCACGCCGCGTCCGAGACAGCCTACGTGGGCGCCTTGTCACCGAGAAGAGAGCGGAATACCTTGGCAGTCACTGTCGCGAAGTCGCCCTTTGGGAGGCCTTTCTGACGTGACCGAATGCGACCTGCTCATCCGTAACGGGACGATCTATGACGGAACCGGGGCGGCACCGATCGAGGGGGACGTCGCCATCACCGGCGACATGATCGTTGCCGTCGGTAAGCCCGGCGAGTACCGCGGCCGAGTGGCGATCGACGCCGACGGGCTGGCCGTCGCCCCCGGCTTCATCAACATGCTCAGTTGGGCCAACGAGTCGCTTATCCACGACGGCCGCTCGCAAAGCGATATCCGGCAGGGCGTGACGCTCGAAGTGCTCGGCGAGGGCTGGTCGATGGGACCCTTCAACGACGCGCTCAAGCGCGAACAGGTTGAAGAGCAGGGCGACGTCGAATACGACATCGAGTGGACCACACTCGGCGAATATCTCAACTATCTCGTCCGCCGCAGCATCTCGCCGAACGTCGCTTCGTTTGTCGGCGCGACAACGATCCGCATACACGAGCTGGGGCACGCGGACCGTCGCCCGACGCCGGAGGAGCTCGGCCGGATGCGCGATCTGGTGCGTCAGGCCATGAAGGAAGGCGCGATGGGCGTGTCATCCGCGTTGATCTACGCCCCCTCCATCTTCGCCGACACCGACGAGCTGGTCGCGCTGGCGGAGGTCGCGGCCGAATATGGCGGCA
>CAZDTB010000112.1:11236-11475 GCA_964508075.1 uncultured Planctomycetales bacterium | reverse complement strand
CGCAGCGCCGGAATGACTTGCCGGTCGAGGCAGAGCGCCGCTTTGACCACCGAGGTCAGCCCCGCCGCTGCGCCCACATGGCCAACGTTGGCCTTCACCGATCCGATCGCGCGTGGTGCCGCGCTTGCTCTGCCGAAGAACGCGGAGAGCGCCTCTGCCTCGACCCGGTCCTCATCCGGCGCGGCGCTGCCATGTGTCTCGACGTACGAGAGGGACTCTGGCTGGACTCCGGCGTCATC
>CAZDTB010000112.1:1613-11226 GCA_964508075.1 uncultured Planctomycetales bacterium | reverse complement strand
GACCCCGGCCAAAAATTACGGGGTTTGGAGTGCCGGGTGATACTTTTGGGGGGGGGGCGGGGCGGGCCGTTCGCCGCGGGAAACCCCCCGCCCCCGCACGACCGCGTAGACGTAGTCGCCGTCGGCCAGCGCGTCGGGCAACCGCTTCAGCACGAGCGCCACGGCCCCTTCGCCCACCACGCTGCCGTCAGCGGAACCATCGAACGGGCGCGCTTCACCCCGGGCGGAATACGGCCGTAACGCGTCTGTCGTCAGAACGGCCCGCACGTCGCCCGCCAGGTCAACAGCCCCGACCACGACCGAATCCAGTTCATTCTGTTGCAGCGCTCGAACACCGACATCCAACGCTCGCAGCCCCGATGCTTCCTCCGCCGAGATCGCGAAGCTCGGCCCGCCGAGCGCAAACTCGCGCGCGATTCGGCTCGCGATGATGTTGCCCAGCGCTCCGACCACCCGCCCGGAGCTCAGCGCCGGGCCGGCCGCCTCCCGCAGCGCTGCAACCCACTCCGCCAATTCCTGTTCGCTCAGCTCCAGCCCCAGCCCGCGTGCCCACCTGCGCGCCTGCGGGAGCAGCGTCCAGCGTTGATGGTAGTTCGTCGTGTTGAGGTCCAGCCCCATCCCGATGATCACACCGCTGCGAACCCGTCGCTCACGCGAGCGAATGCCAGCGTCCTCGAGCGCGCCCGCCACGACCTGCAACATCAGCATCTGCTGCGGCAGCACCTCCGGAATCTCGCTGGGCGGCAGGCGAAACTCGCCCACGTCCACGTGCAGCGCGTCGATGTATGCCCCGGGCAGCGCCCGGCTGCCGAGCCGCTCGGCCGCGAGCTGGTCACACCCGCGCCAACGGTCCGCCGGCCGCGAACGAATCGCCGAACCGCCGCCGAGTACGACCTCCTCAAACTCGCGCAGCGCGCCGAGCTCGCCCACACGAGCCTCCATCCCGACAATCGCGATCGGCGTCCGCTGATCTTCCCGCGGCGATGGCGCCGGTGCGGAGAGGACGGTTCTCCTCGCGCTCGCAGTGGTGCTCTTATTCAGCTTCGGCTCCCATTCCTCCACGAGCACGTGCGCATTGATCCCCCCGAAGCCGAACGCGCTCACCGCCGCCCGGCGCGGCGTGGTCTCATCGCGGCGATTCCACGGCTTGGCCTGCGTCTGCACACAAAACGGGCTCGCCTCCGGATTAAATCCAACCGCCGGCCGCGCGAAATTGGCTGACGGCGGCAAGCGCTCTTCCCGGAGAGCGAGCAGGACCTTGATCAGCCCCGCCGCACCCGCCGCCGTCAGCAAATGCCCAATCATCGACTTGACCGACCCAATCGCGCACTGGCCGACGCGCCAGGCGCTCTCACCCCAGAGCGTGTGCAGGCTCTCCAGCTCGGCTGCGTCGCCGACCGGTGTGCCGGTGCCGTGGCACTCGATCAGGTCGACATCGGTCGGCGACCAGCCCGCTTGCTCGTACGCCTGGCGCATCGCGCGGACCTGCCCCTCCGAATCCGCCGCCAAGAGACTGCCCGCGATGTCGTTCGACAACCCGATCCCGCGAATGATGCCGCAAATGTGGTCGCCGTCGCGGATGGCGTCGTCGAGTCGCTTGAGCAGCACGATGCCCACACCCTCGCCGACCACCAGCCCGTCCGCGTCGGCGTCGAACGGCCGGCAACATCCGCTCGGCGAGAGCGCCTGCAGATGGCTGAAGCCCATCTGTGTATAGAGCGATTCCGGCCGCGAGACGCCACCGGCCAGCACTGCGTCGGCCCGCCCCGCCCGCAGCTCATCACAAGCCAGCTTGAGCGCGTACAGGCTCGACGCACAGGCTGCATCCAGCGTCAGACTACCGCCGCCCAACCCCAACGCGGTCGCCAGGAGCCCCGCCGGCAGGGCCGTGACGCGCGCGTTCAACGGGGATGTCTCAGGCTCGGGGGGCGGCAGGTCCGCGGCACGTTCGGCCAACAGCCGCTTGGCGAACGAGCGTCCCAGCACTTCGCGCGTGATGGCCGACGATCCATCCGTGGGCAGTGCGATCGCGGCGAGCATCACGCCGACTCGCGCGCGATCCAGCCCGTGCGTCACGGAGTCCTGCCAGGCCTGCCGTCCGGCGTGCAGCACGAGCGAATAGAGCGGATCAAGACCAGCAAGCAGATCCGGCTCGATGTCCAACCCAGTGGGATCAAACGAGAACCCCTCAACAAAACAGGCGCGGTCGGAATACGCGCGGTCCGGCCCGGGCCGTGGATCGTATGCATCGCGCGGATCAAGAATCCAGCGTCCGGGCGGAACCGGCCGCGTGGCGTCAAACTTCGCGAAGATGTTCCGCGCGAACGTGTCGAGATCGAGCGCCCCCGGAAGGACCCCACCCAGCCCGACAATCGCGATCGGCATCGACTCGGCCATCCGGTTTATCCTCGCATGGCTCAGACGCCGACCAACTCGTTGTGTGCGAAGGCCTTGCGCAGCGACGGGTCGACCGTCCACTCGCAACCCTCGCTCCGCGCGACAACCCGGCCGTTGGCGTCGAGGAAGGTGATGCTCCCGGTCAGCCGATGTGGCCCGGTCTCGTCAACTTCGAGCACGGTCCGCACGCCCTGCTTCGGGAAGGGCTGGTATTGTCGATAGCGAGCCTGGTAACTCGGCAACGCCAGCGCCCCCAGCTCCTCGTGACACCAGAGCACACCCAGTTGCAGGCCGGCGTCAACGGCCAGCGGATCGCCAAGCCAGGCCGACCGCAACGGCTGTTTCATCCACTCCGCCGGCGCCGGAGCCGAGCGCACGTCGGCGACGATCCCGTGCTTGGAGATCCCCGCCACGTTCTTGAGTGCCTGCAAATGCGGACCGTGGAACAGAATATCGCGATACACCTCCTCGACGTCCAGGGCGTAGGGTCGCTGGTGGAGATGTGCTGGAAGCTCAAACGTGGGCGACTTCGGCAAACGCGTTGCCAGAATCGCCTTAGCGCGGGCGTGCTTAACCTCGGCATCGTCCGCGCCGCTGCGCAACTCGACCTCCACCTCGAACATTTCGCCGCTGCGGCGAGCCCGCGAGGCGGTAACCCGCACGGTCATCGAGTGGTCGTTGAGGATCACGCCCTTGAGCACGCGAAAGTCTTCCAGGCCATGCAAATGCAACCCGGGGTTGTTGTGCAGCGCGCCGTGCCCGAGCCATTCCAGCATCATCGCCATCGGCAAGACCGGGTGTCCGTCGAGCACGTGTGAGCGCATGAATGGATGGCCTTCAACATCGAGCACGCGCTCGAACGCCACCGACATTCTCCCGTTCTGTGCGGCGAACTGCGTCAGTTGCTCTTGAGGCTTTTCAGGCGACGTCGATTCTGGGAACAAACCGCCGAGCACCACCTCTACCGCGCCGCGGGTCGGCTCGCACAGCTCGTCGACCAGAAGTTGGGCCCCGGCTTCGAGTGGGATCAGCCCGATGCCCTGCCGGGCGAACTCCTGTCGCAAGCTCGGCGTCACCATCCCCCCGTCCCACGGGCCCCAGTTGATCGAGACCACGCGGCACTCGGGTCTGAGCGCGGCCTGCCGATGGGCAACCTTGTTCAGCACCTCGTTAGCCATTGCGTAGTCAACCTGACCCGCGCGGCCAAACCGCGCGCTTACCGAGGAGAAGAACACCATGAACTTGAGGTCGTCGTCGCGCAGCGCCTCCAGCAGCGAGCGCAGCCCGCGCACCTTCGTGTCGAAAACGCCAGCGAACTGCTCGGGCGTCTTGTCCTCAATGCGATGGTCCGCCAGCACCCCGGCCGCGTGAATCAGCCCACGAACCGGTCCATGCTGACGGCGAATCTGATCAAACAGCGTCGCGAGGGCAGCCCGATCGCGCACGTCGACCGAGCAATAGACCACCGTGGCTCCGCTGGCCCGCAAGCGCTCCAGGTTTCGGGCCACCTCACGATTCGCCATTCGGCGACGATACTCGGCCTCCAGTTCGACCGGAGTCGGCTTCGAGCCGTCGAACGCCCTGGCCAGCAATACCCGCTTGATCTCGGCTTCGCCGTCGTGACCGACCAGCCAGTCTGGCTCGGGGATCGGCTCCGGCGAACGGCCCAACAGCACCAGCACCGGCCGCTTCGCCCGCGTCAGGGCCAGGGCCGTCTCGGCCGTCACGCCGCGCGCTCCGCCGCTGATCACCACCACGTCACCATCCTCGAGCGGCAGACTCCCCGGCGTGGTGGGCGTCGGCACCAGCTCAAGTCCGACTCGGCGGTCCTGGTCGAGCCCCACCTCAACCACATTCCCCATCCCCCATTCCGCCGCTCCCTCACGGTCGCGGTTCTGTCCCCGCATACCGCATTCCGCATTCCGCATTCCGCATTCGCACACAATCGCATCGGCGACGGCGTCGTCGTCAAGCCAGGTACGTGACACATCCAGCGCCCGACACTGCACCTCGGGCCACTCGTGCGCCGCCGTCTTCGCTAATCCGGATAAACCCCCTTGAAGTGCATTGAACGAGCCGCACAGCCCGAACGCGCCGTCGAGCCGCGAAACGGTCGCCAGCAGTGCCCCGCCCTCCTTAGCCGCGGCGCGCAGATTCGAGCCGAGCGTGTGCACGCGCTTGAACGCCGTCTTCAGCTCTTCTTCCGCGTGCTCGTCCCACTCCGCAGCGTCGCCGTCTTTCGGTGCTGCCAGCAGGATCAGACCGCCGACCTTGCGCTCACTCGCATTGCGCCAGCCGGCACGCGGCCCGATCAGGCGCGCCGCGTGCCCGAGAGCGTCGAGCCGTTTGACGATCGTCGGCGCGAGCGGCGTGCCGTCATCGGTTACCCAAACTTCATGCCCGCGCGCGATGCGCAGCGGCCGCTGTCTGGCCGGCGCCAACTCCACACTCGTCAGCACGCGCCGCTCGAGCTTTGCCGCGGGCGATTTCTCCTGCGTCGGTTCCGGCACCGCGGTCGCCTGCGCCGGGACGCGCGTAGGGTCCGAGGACAGGGCTGCCTCCTCACCGGCGCCGCGGGCGTACTCGATGATGTTCCGCAGCGTACGCAGTGAACCCATGTACTGCGAATTCACCTCGGCCATCTCCGGAAGCCGGCGCTGCACCGCCCCGAGGATCTCAAGCCGCTTGATCGAGTCGATTCCCAGGTCGGCCTCCATATCCATGTCGAGATCGAGCATCTCGACCGGGTAACCGGTCAGCTCGGAGACCGCCTCCAGCACAATCTGCCCGAACTCGCCGCCAGAAGCCTGACTATCCTGGCTGCCGCCGGTCACATCCGTTGTGGTCGCCGGCGACTCGCTTGCCAGAGCGGCCCGTGCGTCACCATCCCCACCGGCCCCACTTGGCACAGCCGCCGCGGGCGCTGGCAATGGCGATACCGGTGGGCTAACCGGCATGATGGTCGGCATCGGCACCGTCTCCGAAAGCCCCAGCGCACTCGCCATCAAGTGCTGCTGTTGCGCGACCAGCATCTGAAACGTCTTGTGCGCCTGCTCTTGCGTTTGCAGGAACCGTTCATGCGCGGCGGCGGTCTGCTGCTGCAACGCCTGCATCGAGCGCAACCCCTCCTGTACCACCTGGAATGCCTGCGCCAATTGATCCGTGTTCGCGGGCCGCGCAGGCGTCGCCCCCGGAGACTCCCGCACACCGCCGTTCTCAGCGTTTTTCATGCTTCCGCTTCCGAGTTTCTGTGGTGTTACCGTAACTGCCGGTTTATGACTTTCCGGCGATGTCTTCGCCGGGCCGCGATAGTTAGCGCCAAGCAGTGGCACGGGCATCTTCGGCTGCACAATCTCCGATGCCGGGCGTTCCCAGGCCTGCAAATCAACGGAGTAGCCCAGCACGGTCAGCAGCGCCAGCCCACGCGCCAGATCCATCATGCCGGAGCCCCGCCCCAGGCCGGCATCCAGTGCCAGGGCATGCAGCGGCTTGCCGCGCAGGATCTTCTTGACCAACCCTGTCAGCACGTTCTTCGGACCGACCTCGACAAACGTCCGGGCGCCAGCGTCGTATAGATGCCTGACCTGATCCACGAAGTTGACCGGGCTGGTCAGTTGTCGAGCCAACAAGTCACGTGCGCCGCCGGCATCGTCCGGATACAGACCGGCCGTCACGTTCGCGAAGACGGGAATCCGTCCGAGCTCGAACGTGATCTCCTCCAGGGCGGTCCGAAATCTCTCCTGTGCCGGCGCCATGAACTTGGTGTGAAACGCCGCCGACACTTGCAGCATCTTCGTCCGCCAGCCGCGCTGCTCACACGCCCGGCCGACTCTCTCGACCGCCTTGCGAACGCCCGAGATGATTCCCTGAGTGGGCGTGTTCCGGTTCGCCAGGACTACATCGTCACTCTCCGCTTCGAGCAGCTCGTCGATGTCTTCCAGCGGCGCCTCCACCGCGAGCATCGCGCCGCGCTCACCTTTGCTCGCGCCCATCAGACGGCCACGCAAGCGCGCCAGCGTCCGCAGGGCTTCATCACCAATCCGCCCCGCCGCGCGCAACGCGACCAGCTCCCCAAAGCTGTGCCCGGCCGCCATCTCCGGCTCAACCCCGAACCGCTTGAGCACGCGCAAAAATGCCAGGCTGACGGCCCCCAGCGCCGGCTGTGTGATCTCCGTGCGCTTCAGCTGCTCTTCCTGAGCCGCACGCACTTCGTCGCTGAACGTCGGCTGCGGATAGATCTGCTGAGCCAGTGGTTCGTCATCGGCCTGATCAGCCTCAGTCACCGCGTCGAACGCTTCCGGGAACTGGCACACCACGTCCCGCCCCATCCCGATGTACTGGCTGCCCTGTCCGGGAAACAGGAACGCCAGCTTGCCCGACTCGCCCGGCCCGCCGAAGAACACGTTCGGCAGTTGCCAGGGTTCATCAGTTCCCTTTTGCTTCAGTGCGGTTTTCGCGCTGGTGACGAGCTTGGCCAGGTCTGCCCGATGTTCAATCACCAGCACCAGCCGGTACGCGTCCTTTGCGGAGAACATCTCGCGCGAGCGTGCCGCGCGACTGGCCAGCTCATTTCGGGCAAACGCCTTGGCCGCCGCCGCACCCCATTCAGCGAGCCTGGTCTCCAGGTGCGTCGGATCGGGCGCGGACAGGGCCACAATCTCGACCGAACCGTCCCAGGCAACCTCGGGCGGCGCTTCGGGATACTCCTCCAGCACGGCGTGAAAGTTGCTCCCGCCGAAACCGAACGCGCTGACGGCGGCGCGGCGCGGATGCTCGTGGTTGGAGAACCAGGGGCGCGTCTCGGTGCTCAAATAGAACGGGCTGTCATCCAGCTCGAGCTTCGGATTAGGCTGGCCGACCTTGATCGTCGCGGGCAGCACGCGCTGGTGCAGCGCGAGAACGGTCTTGATCAGGCTGGCTGCGCCGGCCGCGGCCTTGGTGTGCCCGATCTGCGACTTGACCGAGCCGAGCGCGCACCACTTGCCGTCGGGCTCGGCCTCGCGGTAGACGGTTGTCAGGGCGTCGAACTCGACCACGTCGCCCACCTTGGTGCCGGTCCCGTGCGCCTCGACCAGTTCAATGGTCACCGGGTCGACGTCGCCGATCTGATACGCGGCGCGCAGCGCCCGCGCCTGCCCCACCGCAAGCGGCGCGTAAATACTCTGCGAGCGGCCGTCGCTCGACGTGCCGATCCCGCGCAACACCGCGTAGATCCGGTCGCCGGCGCGCTCGGCGTCATCCAGCCGCTTCAGCACCAGCATCCCCACGCCTTCACCTAGCACCGCGCCGTCGGCATCCTGCGAGAACGGCCGCGCGTCGCCGGTCGGCGAAAGCGCCTGGGCCTTGTGGAAGCACATGAACATGAAGATGTCGTTGAGCGTATCCACGCCGCCGGTCAGCACCAGGTCCGTCCGCCCACTGCTCAGCTCGAGCGCCGCCAGGTGGACAGCGCCAAGCGAGCTGGCACAAGCAGCATCCACCACGCAGTTCGTACCACGAAGATCGAGGCGGTTGGCGATCCGCCCCGCGACCACGTTCCCCAGCAGCCCGGGGAACGAGTTCTCCTGCCACTCCACGTACCCCTCCGCGATGCGCCGCACGACCTCTTCAGCCACGTCGGTCGCCACGCCCGCCTCGGCGAGCGCCTCACGCCACAGCGGATGCCCGAGCCGCGCCCCGAGCGGCAGGACCAGCTCCTGCGTGCCGGTCACGCCCAGGATCACGCCCGCCCGCTGGCGGTCAAACTCGCGTTGATCGTCGTAGCCGGCATCGTTGAGCGCCCGTTTCGCCACGACCAATCCCAGCAGTTGGGCGGTATCGGTCGCCGCGATCACCGCCGGCGGGATGCCGAACTCAATCGGGTCGAACACCGTTTCGGAAAGGAACGCCCCCCGTCGGCACGTGATCATGTCCGCCAGCTGCGGATCGTTCGTGCAGTAGTCCGAAATCTTCCAGTGCGTTTCGGGCACTTCGGTGACGCTGTCTTCGCCATGCCGGATCAGCCGCCAGTATTCGTGCAGACCCTGGGCGTTCGGGAACAGGCAGTCCATCCCGACAATGGCGATCGGGCACTGACGCTTCATTTCTGTATCACCCGTCATCCGCAAGCTCCGCCTTTGTCATCCCTGAATCAACGCCGCCAATGCCTCGCGGCTGCGTGGTTGAAACCGCTGCGCGCCCGCCGAGAGTGGCACCCCCTGGGCCCGCAGCCAACCGGCGCGTGTCAGCACCGCCGCTCCGACCAACAGGTTCATCGCCACGGTAACGATGTCGCGCTGCGCCGGCTTTTCGAGGAACGTTCCGCGCGCCCACTCGTTGAACGCGCCGATCGCCGGCCCGCACCAGACCTGGTAGTCCACCTGCCGCGTCGGTTCGCCAACGTTCGCCCAGTTCGACGACTGTCCAAGGTAGGAGCGGAACACGAGCGCCATCTTGTGCTTCGGGTCACGCTCGGCCCGCTCAATCTGCTGCGGATCCCGCTCGGCGAAGAACGCCCGCGTTTGCTCCCAGACCTGCTCCAGCGACGCCCGAAAGTAATCCCGCTCCAGAACCTGCCGCTGCGCCGCCGGGATCTCCTCCAGCCGAGCGCAGGTCCGGTACCGGTCGTACAGCTTGCGGGCGCGCATGGCGAACATCGTGCCGCGCTTGAGAACCTGGACGTTCACGCCCATCTCGAACATGTCGGCGGCCGGGGCCATGATCACGTCGGCCTGACCCGCTTCCGCGAGCATCTGACGAACCGCCTCGGACGTCCCCGCCTCAACGCAGGCCTGATTGATTGTGCCTGTGAGGACGTACGCGGCTCCCATCGAGAAGGCGGCCGCCACGGACGCCGGTGTGGCGATGCCGCCGGCGGCTCCAACCCGCAGCGGCGTCGAATAGCCGAATTCCGCCTGCATCTGGTCACGCAGCGCCAGCATGGTCGGCAGCAAAGCGAGCGCCGGGCGATTGTCGGTATGCCCGCCCGAGTCGGCTTCCGCCGTCAGGTCTTCCGCGACGGGAATCTGCCGGGCCAGCTCCCCTTCGTCCGCACTCGCCAGTCCCTGGTCAACCAGCGACCGCACCGTCGCCTCAGGCGGCGGCGCGAAGAACTTCCGCGCCACCTCCACCCGCGAGACCTTCGCCACCACGTGGTTCGGGACGATCACTCGACCCTCCCCGTCGCGATGAATCCCCGCCAACCTGTATCGGACGAGTGGCTCGGTCAGGTCCATGT
>CAZDTB010000112.1:0-1603 GCA_964508075.1 uncultured Planctomycetales bacterium | reverse complement strand
CGCCGCGCTTACCAGCCGAATCCCGCGCCGCAGATACAGCTCGACCGTGTCGGCTTCCAGCCGCGGCTCGTGCGGGCTGTGGATCAGATTGAACCCGTACGGCAACTCGCCGAGCGCCCCCTGAATCCGATCGATCGCCGCCTCGATTCGTTCGATCCCCAGGCCGGCGGCGCCGAAGAAGCCGAGCATCCCGGCCCGCCCCATCGCCTCGACCATCGTCTCCGACGCGATTCCGTTCGCCATCGCCCCCGCGACGTAGGCGTACCGCACGCGATGCGCCGCGCGGAACTCCGCATCGCCGAGCTGCTCCGGCAGCAGCGCCGGCGCGAAGCCCACTAGCGGGAATCCCGCCGGCACACCGTCGCCGTCGGCCGTCAGCGTGGAGACGCCGTCCTGCGCGACGCCCAGCCGCCCGTCCACATCCAGGGCAAACACGGGCAGCGCAAGCCGTTGAAGCGCCAACTCAAGCGCATCGGCTCCTACGGCGGGCGTTGCGGCTTCACCACGCCACCAGCCGAGTGGAGATCGCCGTACACCCGGCGCCGCCATGATCGGGCTTTCCGGTACCAAGAGCGTCTTGCCTTATGTCCTTCCAGCGTTACTCGCCGTCAGCGGCGCTGCCGCGCCTACGCCACCTCTTTCTTGCCGCCTCTTGCGCACAACCCCCCTGTGTCGCGGCGTCCGGCCTTTCGCCGGCAACAAACCGCGGACCGCGGCCACTCAAAACGGATACTATAACGATCTCGCGCCGAGCCCCCCACGCCCCCACGCCCAAAAAAGTCTCCCCGTGTCCCAGCCACCTCAGGGACGACCGGGGCGTCGACCGGTCCGGTCTCGCCGCCCTGCTGGGCGTTTCCAGCTCGACCCGCTGGCGCGGCTGGATCCGCCCAGCCGACGCGGACGAGCGCCACACCGCGTGACGCCACGGCATCCTGCCTTCGCGACGAATCGATGGAGCTCCCACTCGCTGCCAGCCCATGCTTGGGCCTGTAACCGTTTGCCAGACTGAGTGTTATGACGCTGTCCCCCGGAGCCGCCGATCGCCTCCACCGCAGTGGTCGTTGCCGAGCGGACCAGTATTCCGATTGCACCACACAGCCATGATGTGCTATCGTGGCAGGGTGGAGGATGGGCCAGGGAACTCCGCCGGCTGACATCGCCTCCATCGGCGGCACGCGGTTGGTGTTCGCGCGGGGAGAAGCTGTCAGCATGTTCTATCGGCTGAGGAACGGACGTTGAGGCGGGTTTCGTGTTTTCGCTGTGTAGGGGGAACCGAGGGAGGAAAACTGCAATGCAGGCACCAAAGGTGAGCTTTCGAGTGTCCGCTCGCGTAGTCGTCACGACGCTGCTCTTCGCTGCGCCGGCGTTATACGCAACGGCCGACGCATACGGTAACCAGGGCCCTGACGGTGGTCAGCAGCGCAATTACCTAATTATTACGGCCAGCGAATACGCCGGCAGCGCGCCGTTGACCCAATTCACCAACGCCAAAACGGCCCAGGGCTTCAACGTTACGACCTACTCGGTACCCTCCGGCACGAGCAATACGGCGATCAAGAGCTACATCCAGAGTCTCTGGGGTGGGCCCGACGCGCCGGCCTAC
>CAZDTB010000111.1:0-11896 GCA_964508075.1 uncultured Planctomycetales bacterium | reverse complement strand
CGCCTTTCGCGAGATGGGACACGAGCGCACCAGCGACATCTATGACCTGCTGCGGCTGTCGAACCAGATGGCCCTGTTCATGATTGCCCACACCAGCGCGAGCGGGCCGGTCCCGAGCATGCTGATGGCCCAGGCACAGGCGGCGTTCCGGGTGGCGGCGATGCATCTGGACGCCCCGCACACTTACCTGCGCTCACTCAACAACCTGGTATACGACGGCACGCGGGACCACTTGCTGGACTGCTTCATCGGCGTGATCGAGCCGCCGACCGGCAACGTGCGCTATGCCCGGGCAGGCAAAATGGGCGCTTACATCATCTCCAACCGCGGCGAGGCCCGCAGGCTGGGAACACCTGAAGCGACCCCCTCGGTCGCAGCAACCAAGGACCCCGAGTACAGCCTGCGCCCGGAGAAGCTGAAAGCGGGCGAGACGCTGGTGCTCTTCACCCCAGGCGTGATCACGGCCCACAACAGCAAGGGCGAGGTTTTCGGGGAAGACCGCTTTGTCAACATCCTGCGCGACGGGTTCGGCCAGCAGGCCAGCGGCATGCTACGCGAAATGCTCTCGGACCTGAAGCAGTTCACCGAAGCGGGCACGCAGCCCGACGACATCACGGTGATTCTGGCCCATCGCCTGTAACCCCGTTTGAGCGTCACTGCCGGCGCCGACAACGTGTTGGAAACTCTGCGCGCTGCCCCTATCATGCCTCACTTGGGCGCGGTCGCTGAACTGGTACGCTGCCCGCCGATACGCTTTCCGAGGCCTGCTGCGCCGTGGCAACACTTGTCCGACACGAGCGACCCCGCGACTTACGCTGGTACCTAGCGGGGCCGATGTTCTTCGGCGACCTGGGCACCAGCCGGCTGTACGTGCTCGGGCTGGCGCTGTTCTACGCCGGAACCGCCGCTCCCTACTATGTCGCCGCCATCTGCGCGCTGGTTCTGCTGGTCGGCTGGGCCTACACCATCGTCTGCCGGGTCAACCCGGACGGCGGCGGGGTCTACTCGTCCGGACGCATGCTGCACCCGACGCTGGGCGTCGTCGGAGCCCTGCTGCTGTTCGCCAACTATGTGGTCACCGCCGCCATCTCGACGTACGAGGCGGTGATCTATATCGGCGGCCCGTTCGGAATGGCCCGTGAGCTGGCGCCGTGGCTGAGCGTCATGGCAATCGGGGGGCTCGGCGTTCTGAACTACGTCGGGTCGCGACGGGCCGGAACCTTCGCGTTGCTGGTCGCAATCTCCGCGATTGCCATCACCGCCATCCTGGCATCGTTGACCATCACGCACATCCCGGCCGGTTGGGGAGCGATCACGCCGCCCAGCGGCGGCCGCTGGAACATGTGGCTGACGTTCGTGGCGGTTGTCCTGGCGCTGTCGGGCGTCGAGTCGATCGCGAACATGACCGGGATCATGGTGGAACCGATCAAGCGCACGTCGAGACTCTCGATCTGGCCAGTCGTTTCCGAGGTCGTCCTGCTGAACCTGGTCCTCGTGCTAGTGGTCGTCAGCATCCCCAACCTGGGCCAGCTGGGTGTCGACGGTATCATCGCAGACAAAGATCCCGCGGATATCACCAAGTACGAGCACACCGTAACCGAACAAGTGCTCTACGTTGTCGCCGAGGAGTACGTCGGCCGTACGTTCGCAACGATCGGCAGCATCATCTTTGGCCTGCTGCTGCTGTCGGCGACCAACACCGCGATCGTCGCGATGATCAGCATCCAGTACGCGATGAGTCGTGACCGCGAGCTGCCGGAGTTCTTCTCGCGAATCAACCCCTTCGGCGTGCCGTGGTGCGGGCTGATCGGGGCCTGCGCCTTGCCGGCAATCGTCTGCGTCCTGGCGCGCGACGTCCCGAGGTTGGCGCAGTTGTATGCGATCGGCGTGGTCGGGGCGATCGCGATCAACCTCGGGTCGTGCGCGTACAACCGCAAGTTGAAGATCATCAAGCCCGAGCGAATCGGGATGTGGGCGCTGGGCATCTTCATGGGGGCGATTTGGCTCACGATCGCGGTCACCAACCTGTGGGCAACGCTGTTCTTGACCGTGATCGTCTCTGGCGGAATGTGCTTGCGGTACGCGGCCAAGTGGGTGGCGGCCCGCGTGCCGGCGGTGCCGGTGCCGGCCGTGGCTGAGGTCGCGCCGGAAGCGGTGGCTCCCTTGCTGCCGTTCGATCCGGGCAAGGGCCGCATCCTGGTCGCGACGCGCGGAAACCTCGAGCTGCTGCGTTTTGCCTTCAAGGAAGCCCGGCAGCACGCGGCCAACCTGTTCGTGTTGTTCGTGCGTGACATCAACGTGCTGTTCCCGGGGCGCGATCGACCGCTAGGTCCCGAGGAAGATGGAGAAGCGGCCTCACTGTTCCGAGCGGCCCGCGAGATGGCGCGCGAGCAAGACGTGCCGCTGCAGGACATCTACTGCATCAGTCCCGACCCGGCCGATGTGATCCTCGATTTCGCCGCCACGTATGCCGCCGATATGGTGATCCTGGGAGTCTCGCGTCGGGCGGGGGTGCTGCGGGCACTACGCGGTGACGTGATCAGCGGGGTGGCAGACAACCTTCCGGCGGAATCGACACTCTTGATCCACGCTTGAGGCGGGTAGGCCAGTTCGGCCATCCCCTGAAACACCCGGGGGGCGACCCAGGCAGCGGGCCGAGATCGGTATCTCGACAACTGCCCAGGTCGCCCCCAGGGAGCACATTGCTTTCCCGGCCCAAGCGATCCGGCGACCAACCCCCGACCTGATGGCGCTAGACCGCGGTACAGGCCGACTGTGGCGCAAGTTCGGTTGCCCACAGGCGGGCGGCGCTGCAGCGAACAGCCGTCACTACAGCGCCGCTCGCGCCGTGGGTGTGCGAGTCGCCACGGATCACCGGGCGGTCAAGCACGCGCTAGGACGTACGGCGTTTCCGCTTGGCAGCTTTCTTCTTCTTCGCTACCTTCTTCTTAGCGGCCTTCTTCTTGGTGGTCTTCTTCTTTGCTACCTTCTTCTTGGCAGCCTTTTTCTTCTTCTTCGCGACTTTCTTTCTCTTCTTAGCCATGGCGCACCTCATTAAACAAGTAACGGAAATCACTCACGCCACATGGGGCGTTTCCACGCGATCCGCGAACCGGACGCTCACGCGTTTGCTGACGCCCGGCTCTTGCATCGTCACTCCGTACAGCACGTCGGCGCATTGCATCGTCCGCTTGTTGTGCGTGATCAAAACGAACTGCGATTGCGCCAAGAAGTCATTCAGCATTATATTGAAACGATCAATGTTGGATTCATCAAGGGCTGCGTCAACTTCATCGAGAATTGCAAACGGCGACGGCTTGCGCTGGAAGACCGCGAACAACAGCGCCACGGCCGTCATCGTCTTCTCGCCGCCCGACAGCAGAGAGATCGAACGCGGCTCTTTTCCCGGGGGTCTTGCGATGATTTCAACTCCGCACTCGAGCGGACGCTCGGGATCCTCCAGGATCGCATCGGCTTTTCCACCCCCAAATAATTTGCGAAACAGCTCAAGAAAATTTTCGCGCACTTCTTCAAAACAACCCAAAAAACGGATGCGCGACTCTTCGTCCAGCTCCGTGATCAGCTGCTCGAGCCGCGCGACCGACCCCAGCAGGTCGTCACGCTGCGCGATCAGGTTCTCGTAGCGCGGCGATATTTCCTCCAGTTCGGCGAGCGCGTCGAGGTTCACATTGCCAAGCCGTCCGATCTTTCCGCGCAACTGATCGATCTCGTGCTTGATCGCCTCCCAGTCCTGGGCGGCGTGCTCGTACGAAGCGTAGAGCTCGCCCAGATCGAGCGAGAGCTCCTCGTTTACGCGGGCAACGAGGCTTTCCTTGCGAACCTCGATTTCGCGCAGCCCGACTTGGCACTCGCGGAGTCTCTCGTCGACCTTCTCGATTTCGCCGTGCAACTCGCGGATCGCGGCTCCGCAAGCCTCCAACTTCTGACGGACACCCTGCCGTTGCTCGCGTTGACGAACGACCTCGCCCTGTTGCCGGTCGCATTGCTCGGCCAGCTCGCTCCGGCGCTGGAGGCTGATGCGGCGTTCGTCTTCAGCCTGGACGATCCGCTCGCCGGCTTCGGCAGCTTCCCGCTCGGCCCGTTGCCTTTCGGCGCTCAACGTTTCGAGTCGGGCGCGCAGCTCGTGTAGGGCCTGTTCGCGAGCGCCACGGCGCTCGGCGGCTCGACCCACTTCGATCTGGGCTGCCGTCAGCTCCTGGACGATACCGCTCACCGCGGTCTCAAGCTCGACCAGCTCACGCTCGAAAGTGGCGATCCGGGATTCGTGCTGTTGGCGGGTCTCCTCGATAGCGTCATGCCCGATCTCAACCTGACGGGCCTGCTCCTTCGTCTCGGCGAGGACCCGCTGCAACTCCGCCGACTCGCTCCGCAGGATCGTGGTTTCGCGCTGCACGCGCTCGACCTCGTCGCGCAAACGGACCAGCTCGGTCTGGGCGTCGGCGTGCTGCTTCTGGACAGTGGCGATGCGCTGCAAAAGCGATTCGCGCTGAAGACGCCGATCCGAGGCCTGCTCTTCGAGTCCGCCACGCTCACGAATCGCACGCTCGAGCTGCGTTTCGATCTCATCGAGCTCGGCTTGAAGCTGACGGATCTGCGCCTTGCGGCTGATCAGGCCCACGACGCTCTTCGAGACGCCGACCGTCAGGCCACCGCCGCTCTCGACTGTGCTGCCGTCAAGGGTCACGAAGACGTAGCCGGCCGGGGCACCCTGAGCGAGGGCCAGCGCCCGTTCGATCACATCGACGACGATCGTGCGACCCAGCAGGTGCTCGGCGAGCGGGCGGTATTCGTCGGCGCAGCGCACCCAGTCCGCCGCCCGGGCGACGAACCCGGGGGCGTCGTGATAGCTGACGGTTGCGGTTCGCTCGACCAGACGGTCGAGCGCGATCACGCCGACCGGTCCGGGGGGCTCACCGCGGCGATTCAGCTCGGCGAGAAAGACGTAGCCGTCCCGGACAACCACCCGCTTCTCGAAAGGTGCCAGCACGGCCTCCAAGGCACCAACGCGCGGGTCGTCGATTCGGAGCACGTCGGCCACCAAACCGACGACACTGCCCGCTGAGGCTTCCTCTCCCGCTGGCCATTCGAGCACCCAGCGGGCACCCTGATCGATACCCTCCTGTCGGCGTTCGAGGTCTTCGAGCAACCCGAGTCGCGAGAGCACGCCGCTACGCGTCTCTTTTCTGCCCGCGATCCGTTGCTCGATCTGCTCGATCTGCTCTTCGAACCGCGCAAGCTGCGCGTCCAAACCGCGGAGCTGCTCGGCCAGGTCGCTCGACTCCTGGTCGAGGCGTTGAGCTCGCTGTTCGAGCTCGACCTGACGCTCGGCCAGGTCAGACTGCCGAGCCTCCACCTGCTGCCGGCGTTGGCCGGCGGCGGCCAGGCGGGCTTCGAGACGCTGGCAGCGCTGCCCAAGATTCTCCTGTTCATTGTGCAGCCGGCTCGAGTGACGCGCCGCCTCGAAGGCCCCGGTCCGCTCACGCTCGAGCGCAGCCCGAGCGCCGTCGAGCTGTTCGGCGGCGGCGACCCGCTCCGATTGGAGCTCAGCGATGCGGCCGGCTTCACGCTGCTCCGCCTCAATCAGCTCGGACATGCTGTGCTCATCATCCTTGACCCGGCCGGCGAGCTCTTCGGCCTGCCGGGCGGCTTGCCCAGCGCGCTGCTGCTGGCGCTCCCGGATCTCGCCCAGCTCGGTCAGGCGCCGCTGGCCCTGGGTGATCCGCTCGGCTACGGCGCTCTGCTCGCTCTCCAACTCGCGCAGCTGCTCCTCGGCGCGCTGGATCTCCTCGTCGAGGGCTTGCGTGGCGTGTTCGAGTTCGGCCCCGTCGGCGTCGCGCTTGGCCAATTCGGCCCGCATCGTGTGCGACTGGTCGGAGAGCTCGCGGACGCGCGCTTGCTGCTCGATCAGCGCCTGTTCGAGTTCGTGATATTCGGAGAGCGAAAAGGCCGAGCGCAGCTCACGCAGCCGCCCGTCGTATTCCTGGAAGCTGCGGGCTTTGCCGGCCGCCAGCTTGACGCTGCGCAGTCGCTTCTCAAGCTCCTCAACCACGTCGCTGAGCCGCAACAGATTGTTCTGCGTGCGCTCGAGTTTCCGCTGGGCCTCGGCCCGGCGAACGCGATACCGGCTGATGCCGGCGGCCTCTTCGAAGATCTCGCGGCGCTCGACCGGACTGGCCTGGAGCAACGCGTCGACGCGGCCCTGCTCGATCACACTGTACGCGTCCATCCCCACCCCGGTATCCAGCAGCAGATCGCGGATGTCCTTCATCCGGCAACGCTTCCCGTTCAGGCGATACTCGCTGTCGCCGTTGCGATACAGCAGGCGGCCGACCACGACCTCGTCATCGTCACAGGCGAGGAGCTGCCGGGTGTTGTCGAACGTCAGGCGGACTTCGGCGAAGTTGGCGGGCTTGCGCGAGCGTGAGCCGGCGAAGATCACGTCGAGCATCCTGGTGCCGCGGAGCGTACGGGCGGATTGCTCGCCGAGCACCCAGCGGACCGCGTCGAGGATGTTGCTTTTGCCGCAGCCGTTTGGGCCGACGATGGCGGTGCGTCCGGAGCCGAAATCGAATTCGGTCCGGTCCGCGAAGCTCTTGAAGCCGTGGAGGACGACTCGCTTGAGGAACACGCCTGTGGTCTCGTCTGCCGCGTCAGCGCACCCACATGGGTGCCGTCGTGTCGATAACGCAAGATATGGTAGCTGGCGACCCTAAGCAGCACAAGAAACTTGATCGACGAATTGAGCTATACGGGCGTCGACCAGAGGGGCAGGCGGGGCTCGGCGCGTATGCGCGTCAACTCCCTTGCGAACGTCCGCGTCCGCTCGGCATCGTGCCGGAGCTGCGCGGCGAGTTCATCGGCGCCGTCGAAACGCACCTGATCGCGAAGCTTGGCGAGTAGGTGCAGGCCGAGTTGTTGCCCGAGCAGGTGACCGGCGTAATCGAGCAAGTGGGCTTCAACGCAGAATTGCTCTTGCGCAAAGGTCGGTTGCGGCCCAACGTTTATCGCCGCCAGATGCAGCGAGTCGTCGGCGCGCTGCGCCACGCCGGCGTATACCGCTTGGCGGGGCACCAACTGGGGAATCGCGGTCAGGTTCGCGGTGGGAAAACCGAGCCCCGCCCCGCGTCGCTTTCCAGCAGCAACGGTGCCGGTAACGCGATGGGGTCGGCCGAGCATCACATTGGCTTCGCCGAGCCGACCATCCTGCAAGGCTGTGCGGATCACTGAACTGTTGATCGCCGGGTTGTCGGGCAGCCCGGCGCTATGCAGCTCGTCGACCACGGTCAGCTCGAACTTCAAGCGCCCGGCCCAGCGGCGAAGCGTGTCGACCGAACCTTCGCGACCGCGGCCGAAGTTGAAGGTCGGGCCCTCGACGATAGCGCACGGCCGACAGCGCTCCACCAGATCGAGCAGAAACTGCTCGGCCGTCTGGTCAAGCAGCTCGCGCGTGCTGCGCAGGACGATGAGCGCATCGACGCCACTCGTTTCCAGCAGAGCGGCTTTCTCCGCGCAGGTTGTCAGGCCAACCGGGGCCCGCTCTGGGGCGAGGATCACCAGCGGGTG
The DNA here is from genome assembly GCA_964508075.1 of uncultured Planctomycetales bacterium. GTDB lineage: Bacteria > Planctomycetota > Phycisphaerae > UBA1845 > Fen-1342 > JALSRY01. Next base: position 4,312 of record CAZDTB010000111.1, on the reverse strand, counting down.
CGGCTCGAGCGTCACGGCCACGACCGGAGCGTTCGACACTCGTGCCCGCTCGCGTGCCGTGGCTACGAGTCGGCGGTGTCCGAGGTGCACGCCGTCGAAGTTGCCGACCGTCAGGACGACTCCGCCGGTCGGCGGCTGAAACTGCTCGATTCCCTCGTAGACTCTCATGGCGGTGGAGCGCGGCGCGGTGGTCACTCTCTGAGCAGGTCGGCGAAGCCAAGCTGCTTGGCTTTGGCGCGGAATTCGCTCTCGGGCATCCAGCGCGAGCTGTAGTGTTTCCCGTCGAACAAGATCACGATGCGCCCTTCGGTCCGTATGAAGAAGCGGACGGGTTTCTCCAAGCAGCAAACGCCCACCTCCCCGTCCGGATGCACCGCGCGCTGGCTGACGTAAAACATATTGAAGTAATGGCGCTGCCGCTCCCGTTCGAATTCTCGGCGTCTACGCACCATCGGATCGAGTTCCTGCTTCACCTCGGCATGTCTGCGCTCTAGCTCTGCGAGTGCCTGTACCGGCCCTCGTTCTTTCCGAGTCAACTCCTTGATCTCCTTCCTCAACTCCTCGATCTCCTGGCTCAACTCCTTGATCTCCTGGCTCAACGGGTCTTCCCGAGGATCCTTGCCGCTCGGGAACGTCAACGGGGGATCACGACGGCCCTCGAACTCCTTCTGCAACTCGTCGGCAACCATCTGACCCAGCTTTCGCTCGCCCCGCAGATGCTGAGTATCCCGGTTGAGCAACACCGCCAGCACCATCGCGATCGTCACCACGACCAGCAAGGCCACGCGTTTCCACAGGCGCTTTCGCCGTTGCGCAAGCGTACGCGCGCGCGCTCGTTGGGCAACGACGGCGTCGGTGGGCGGAACTGGTTCGGCTGTGGTCATGCGGATGCTCTCGCGGGCGCTGGGCGCGCCGACCCCGTTTCTGCTCTCCAGGCAATTCTATCCGGCCGGGGTTGGCGGTAAAGTGTCGGCAAGCTGGTTCGAGGCCCGATGATGCCGCTCTCAGGCGCTGAACAAGTCGTGATTGTCGTCGCCGGCGCGGTGTTGACGCTGATGCTGGGCGGGGTCGTATTGTACTGGGTTGACCGGGAATGGCGCAAGCTGGACGGGCAGCATCGGTGTGGGAACGGTACTTCAGACCGCAGGGAAGCGGAGAACCATGCGGGGCAACCGCCGACCGACCCGCCGTCGGAAAGTTGAGGCGCAGCCATCTCGACCGATCAACACAGCTTGAGCAAAGAGCTTCCCATTCCCAGTGTGAGCGGGGCGTCGGGTACGGACGGCCGCACGCCCGGCGCCCGTCTGTTCGTGCTCTCAACTATGCTGTTCCTGCAGCACGCGGTGTTGGGGGCGTGGGTCCCGCTGCTGCAACTGCACCTGCAAGACCTGCACTTCAGCGGAGCGCAGATCGGATCGATCTACGCCACCCTGGCGATCGCGTCGATCATCGCACCATGGCTGGGCGGGCAGCTGGCCGACCGCGTCATGCCCGCCCAGTGGGTGATGTTCATCAGCCACATCTGCGGGGCGGTGCTGCTATGGCGCGTGGCGGCCTCCACTCGCTACGAGACGATCCTGATCCTGATGTTCCTCAACGCGCTGGTGCATATGCCGACGCTGGCGCTGAGCAACATGATCGTGTTTCGACATCTGGCGGACCGGGACCGCGAATTCGGTCGCGTGCGCCTGTGGGGAACCGCAAGCTGGATCGCGATGGCGGCAGCGCTGGGTATCTGGTTGAGCAGGCCGGACTGGCTCCCGGGGGCCCAGCACGCCGAGACGGCGGACAGCCTGCGGCTGGGCGCGATCGTCTCGGTGATATTGGCGGTTTTCTGTCTGGCCCTGCCCGCGACCCCTCCGGAGACCGGCAATCGGCGTTCGCGTCTGGCTGCGCTGGGCGCGTTGCGGATTCTGCGGGACCGCTCGTGCGCCGTGCTGATGCTGGTCAGCTTCCTGCTGGCGGCGGGGATGCCGTTCGCTTATCCGTTCGGAGGGCTATTCCTGCGCTCGCTGGGCGTTTCGGACGCGGGTGTCTCGCCACTGATGTCGATCGGGCAGGCGGGCGAGATTCTCGCGTTTCTGCTGCTGGCGGTTTCCGTTCGGCGCCTGGGATTCAAGGCAACGTTTCTGATCGGTGTCGCGAGCTGGGCCGTCCGCTTCGGAATCTGGTCGCTCGGCGGGCCGTGGCCGCTGGTCGTGTTCGCGATCAGCCTGAACGGACTCTGCTACGCGTTCGTGCTCGGGCTCGGACAGATGTTCGTCGACCAACGCTCCGATCCCGACACGCGCGCCAGCGCCCAGTCCCTGCACCAGGTCATAACATTTGGCCTCGGAATGTGGCTCGGAAACGTAATCGGCGGGGCGGCGCTCGATTTCTTCCAACGCGAGTTGCCCGACGGAACGTTCGCGACCGACTTCACACAGTTCTACTTCTGGCCAGCGCTGGGAGCGGCCGCGTGTTTCGTCATCTTCGCGGTGTTGTTCAAGACGCCCACGCCGCGCGAAGCTCGGCCAGCGCCGCCGCCTGACCTTCCCACGTAAACGTCTGATCGTCGCGAACCACGCCAACCGCGTCGAAGCGCACGTTTTGGTCGGCCAAGTGCGTTTCGAGTGCCGCTGGGTCAGTGGTCTCGACCGCGTAGGTGGCACAGCCTTCCGCAAACGGCGCGATCCGCAGCACGTTTGACGCGGAGAGCTCCACGCCGCAGTCTCCGGCGATGGCCATCTCGGCAGCCGTCACGAGCCATCCGCCGTCACTCGAATCGTGGCAGGCCGCGACCAAGCCGTGCTTGATCACCGCGGCGACCGCGTCGTGAACCGCGGCGGCTTCGGTCAGCGAGTAGTCAATCTGCGGCAAGCCACCGATCAGGTAGAGTCGATTGCCGGGTTGTTTGAGATCCGAACTGACGCATGTACGCACGTCGTCGATCAGGCTGAGCGCGCTGATCAGCAACGTGCCGGGGATGCTCAGCCGATTGCTTTGGCGAATTCGTCGGGCCGTTCCCTTAAACACACGCCACGCATCCGGAAAGTCGCGCTGCTCACACCGCGCGTACCGCTCGATCACCTCCACAAGCTCGTCGACATCGTCCGCGTGGAGGGCAAACTCGTTGTTGAGTGAGTCTTTGCCGGAGATGAACGGGGTGCCATAAGCCTTGGCAGCGTCGTGGCAGCCCTGGCAGGCGCGCACGATCGTCCCGAGCTGTTGCCGCTTATCGCAGCTCCCCCAGCAGAAGTTGTCGAGGATCGCGGTCCGGGAAGGGTCGCCGCCCACGCAGACGACGTTGCGGATCGCCTCGTCGATCGACGCCACCGCCATCCAGTAGGGATCGTTGTCCGACAGATGGGCCGCGTTGCCGCATCCCAGAGCGATGCCGCGCGTGGAATCAAGCCGTGGCCGTAAGACGGCGGCGTCGCCCGGCCCGTTGCCGGGGCCGCCCAGCGGCTTGACCACGCTGCCCCCCTGAACCTCATGGTCGTACTGGCGGATGATCCACTCCTTGCTGGCGACGTCCGGGCTCCGCAGCACAGACTTCAGCTGAGCCAACACCGCCTGCGACTCCGACCCCCTTCGTGCCTCCGTGCCTGCGTGCCTTCGTGCCTGAGTCTGCTCCGGCCACCACTCGGCGATCCGCTCGCGCTTGGGCAGACCGTGGTGCAAAAACCGCATCTCGAGGTCACCAACCACAGTTCCGTCGTAACGGACGATCAGGCGTGCCGGAACGGAGTCGTCGGTGCCGAACTTCCCGATGATGGTCGCCTCGACCTCTTCCTGACGCATGATCTCCATGAAGCGGTCGATGTTGGGGGGCGGGACGGCGAGCACCATGCGCTCCTGGGCTTCGCTGATCCAGATCTCGTCGTAACGCAAACCAGCGTACTTCAGGGGGACATGCTCCAGGTCAACCGCCGCCCCGACCGCTTCGCCCATCTCACCCACCGCACTGCTGAGCCCGCCCGCCCCGCAGTCCGTGACGGCGGTATAGAGGCACCCGGCCTCGTGATCGCGCGCGCACAGCAGCGCGTCCAGGCAACGTTTCTCGGTGATCGCGTTGCCGATCTGGACGGCATGGGAGAACTCGTCGGCATGCGTGTCGGTGAGCTCGGCGGAGGAGAAGGTCGCTCCGTGGATGCCATCGCGACCGGTGCGGCCGCCGATCAGGACGACGAGGTCGCCGGGCCGGGCGGCCTTGTGGACCTTGTCACGGGGGATCAGACCGTCACACCCGCAGTAGACCAGCGGGTTGCCGAGGTAGCGCGGGTCGAAGCAGACCGCCCCGTTGACGGTCGGGATCCCCATGCGGTTTCCG
>CAZDTB010000110.1:0-11950 GCA_964508075.1 uncultured Planctomycetales bacterium | reverse complement strand
CATGACGCTCTCCTCACCCCCGATGTGCCCTTGCTGAAGTGCCGGCCACAAGGCGCAGCCAGTCACGAGCCACGGCCCGACCGCGGTCACTATAGGATTATCTCCCCAGTGCCCGCAACATTCAAGGTAAATATCACGCGGATTCTGTACGGCTGGCCCCGCGGGCAGCGCCACTTGGTTGGTGATTTCGGCCGCGAGGCCCTACACTCGGCCAGCTGCCGCTCGGCACAAAAGTGTTCATCCGCTAAACGGCTTGGGGTATATTGAGGAAGAGGGAGAGCCGATACCGCTCACGCAAACTGAGAAAGTAGTCTGCCTCGAAGTCGACCAGGAAGGACCGAAGTGGCTCGACGCGCCCACTGCAACCGAACGGGGGCCAGCGGCACGGCGTTCACGCTGATCGAGCCGCTGGTGGTGGTGGCGATCATCGTCCTGCTGATCGCGGTTCTTTCGCCGGCGCTCCGGTCCGCCCGGGAGGACGCGCAGCGTCTGAAGTGCGGGACGAACCACAAGTCGCTGATCGTGGGCATCTGCCAACAGCGCCAACGATCCGGGAACTGAAAGAATACTCAGGCGAACGTCTCGACCGGCACGCCCAGCGGCCGGATCGCGTCGGCGATCGACTCCAACTGTTCCGACATCAATCTGCTGACGTAGGGCTGCGCGGTCGGCCGGGCGACCGTGTAGACCTGCACGAGCTTCAACTGTCCGCCGTTGTCGAGCAGCCAGCGGAGACGATCGACGTACGCCGCGATCTCCTCGGCCGGCGGGGGCGCGTCGTGGATTCGCATGAACAGTGACTGGATCACGATCGGGCGTACGCGGGCGGTGACCAGGATGTTGTCGAGCACGTGCGTGAGCGGATGGCTGGGCCGGTTGACCTGCTCGAAATAGGCCGGCGTGCCGGCGTCGAGCTTGGCCCAGATTTCCCCGTTGTGCTCGTCGAGAAACGCGAGCGTCTGGAGCACCGCCGGCTCTCTGAGGAGACACGCATTCGTTAGCAGGATGATTCTGGCGTCGGCGGGACCGAACGTGCTGCGCAGCTCGGCGACCAGGCCGGTGGCGGCGGGAAACGCAGGTGAAACGGTCGGCTCCCCGTCGCCCGAGAACGCGATGTCCTTGATCGCGCGCAGCCGGGCCGGGATGTCGCGGTACTTCTCATCCGCGAAGACCTGCGCGGGGTTGGCGAGCAAAGCGCTCAGCTCGGCGGCTAATACGTCAAAATCGATTGGCACGAGGCGGGCTGGCCGGGAGCGGTCCACCTGGCAGTAGACGCAGTTGAAGTTGCAGCTCCGGCCGGGGCTCAGGTTCACGCCGATGCTCAACCCCTTGCTTCGCCGCGAGATGACCGGATAGACGTATCGGAAATCGCGCCAGGATCTGGGGTGCGAGCTGAACGCAACCCTCGTTGAGGCCCGCTCTTGCGCCACTTCTGCTCTCCGCCTGCCCGCGAAAGCCCCGGATTTTTTGTCGGGCCGGAATGTGCCCGATCCGTCCAGGCTTCTGGCATTCCGTGCAGCCACGAGCTTCCTCACACGGGGTGGGGAAGGACTGGCAAGATAATGTTCGGCTCGCCTGTCTTGCCAGTTTTGATCAGGCCCGTTCTCAGGTCGGAGGGAACGGGCCATTTTTTTCGCGCCCGGGCTCACCGCCTAGCTCAGAACTCAGCCAACATTCTCACGTGCTGGGCCACGCAAAACCCGAGCACCTCCAGATTGTACCCGCCCTCCAGAACGCTCAGGACCCGACCGTCGGCGTGGCGCTCGGCCAGCTCGAGCATGTGCCGCAACATCTCCGCGAACATGCCGTCGGTCAGCGTCAGGTTTCCGAGCGGGTCATCGCGATGCGCGTCGAAACCGGCCGACAGGATCATCATCTCGGGCTCGAATGAATTGGCCGCTGGCACCACGCGCGTTTCGAACGCTTCGCGGTAGTCGGCGTCGGTCGCTCCGGGGAGGAAGGGCAGATTCAGCGTGGTGCCGCGGCCTTCCCCGTGGCCGTACTCCTCCGGAAACCCGGTGCCGGGATAGAGGTACTCAGGATGTCCGTGCAGGCTGATGTACATGACCGTCGGGTCGGAATAGAAGGCGTGCTGCGTTCCGTTACCGTGGTGGACGTCCCAGTCGAGGATCAACACGCGCTCGAGCCCGCACTCGCCGCGCAGCACGTCCGCCGCCAGCGCCACGTTGTTGAACATGCAGAACCCCATCGCGCGGCTTTGCTCGGCGTGGTGTCCGGGCGGTCGCACAGCGCAGAACGCCCGGCCCACGTCACCGGTGGCGACTTGCCGGGCGGCTTCGACAGTCCCGCCGGCCGCCAGCAATGCGACCTCGTAGCTCTCGGGGCAGATGGCGCAGTCAGGCACGTCGATGATCGGACGGTGCTCGAGGCAGGCTCTGCGAAAGCGCTCGATGTAGTCGCGGTGATGGCGCGCCTCCAGCAACTCGCGATCGATCGGCTCGGGCTCGATCCGGACTGCCGCGCGCAACACGTTGGCCCGTGCTAATCCGGCCGCGACCGCGTCGAGCCGCGCCGGCGACTCCGGGTGGCGGCGGCCGGTATCGTGGCGCTTGAAGCGCTCGTCGTGCACGATCCCCAGGCGTTTCATATGAATAGTGTAGTCGCTTGTCAGCCGAAGATCACCCGCCGCCGCGACCGTTCGCCGAGTCCACGCTCCCCGTGCGATCGTGAGGCGGTTACACTGTCGCGAACGCGGCGATATGGGGTGCTGAAATGAGATCCGACGAAATGCCAGCGAGCCTGCAGAACTTGCGCTTGATCATCCCGGCGATGGCGATGGGCATGATCCTCTTCGCTGCAATCGTGGTCTTCCTCATCACTGGCGGGCGCATAGACACCGATCCGGAGCCGGCGAACCTGTTGCTCCTCGTGTTGGCCGCGCTCGCCGTGATGGAGCTCGCGGCCTATGTCGTGATCCGAAAGGTGATCACGGGGAACCTGCGTCGGCGGTGGGTCGGGCACCCCGTGGAAGACGTGCGGCCGGAAGAGCTGGCAGGTGGATTCCAGGCATTGACGCTGGTCGGAGCCGCGCTGGCGGAGGGGCTCAGCCTGTTCGGGCTGGTCATTCTGCTCGTCACCGGCAACTGGCTGGCGATCGCGGCCCCGGCGATCGGACTGCTGCTGATCGCCCGGCATTTCCCCACGCGCGACAAGCTCAGCCGCTTCGCGGGAAACGTTACCGGGCAACACTGGTCCTGAGCGGATCCGGCTGGCAGCAAGCCCGGCTCAGAGCATCTCGATCGGATCCACATCCACCGTGAAGCGTTTGACACGTGGCGAGAGCGCCTTTTCCTGCTCGGCGAGGCGCAGTAACGGTCGCAGGTCCACCCCGCGCGGAGCGCGTACGAGAACATGATAGCGCGTCATCTCGCGCAAGCGCGGAATCACGCACGCCTCGGCGTCGTCGACGCGGATCCCTGCATGGATCCTGCTGGCCAGCGTACGCAGCCGATCGGCTAGTCCGGCGGTCCCGGCGCGGGCCTTGCTCGCTTGGGCGTCGGCGCAAATGAAGCGGATCAACCGGCTGAAAGGTGGATCAAAGAGCCTTTGACGAACACCCAGCTCGACTTCGGCAAACGCCTCGTAGTCGATCGCGACCGCGGCGCGAACGGCGGGCAACATGACGTTCTCGACCTGGACCAGCGCCAGCGACTCCCCCTCCCGCCGACCCGCGCGACCCACCACCTGCACGATCAACTGAAACGCCGACTCGGCGGCCCGAAAGTCCGGCAGCCACAACATCGCATCCGCCTCCAACATGCCGACCAGCGTCACCCGCGGAAAGTCCAGGCCCTTCGCAACCATCTGCGTGCCCAGCAGAATGTCGGCCTGGCCGGCGGCGAAGCGGCCCAGCGCGGCGGCGTAGTCTTCGCGCCGACGCATCGTGTCGCTGTCAAGTCGTTGCAGCCGGGCCGTCGGAAACATACGCTCCAACTCCTGCTCCAGCCGCTGAACACCCAACCCCGCTCGTCGCAAGCGCCCGCCGCAACTGTCATCGAGACAGCGCCCCGGGACGGCAGACCAAGCCCCACAACGGTGACACTTCATCCGGTTGTCGGCCCGGTGATAGACCATATGCGCCCCGCAACGCTCACAGGTCACCGGCAGGCCGCAAGCTTCGCAGCGTAGATAGACGGCGTAGCCGCGCCGGTTGTGCAGCAAGATCGCCTGCTGACCCGCGGTGAGTGTTTCGCGCAGCCGGCGGACCAATGCAGGCGAGAGCAAGTCGCTCGTTTGCCCGAGTTCACGCCGGCCCATCTCAACCAGCTTGACGGTCGGCAGCTGGGCCCCGGGAACCCGCTCCGGCAACCGTAGCAGCTCGAAGTGCGGCAAGTTCCTGGCGTTGGTCCAGGTCTCCAGCGCCGGCGTCGCCGACCCGAGCACTACGGGAATCCGCTCGATCTGCCCGCGCTTGATCGCCACGTCGCGCGCGTGAAACAACGGCCGGGCCAGACTCTTGAAGCTGGTCTCCTGCTCCTCGTCCACCACCAGCAGCCCCAGCCGGGGACACGGCGCGAACACGGCCGTCCGCGTCCCGATCACGACGTCGATCGCACCGGCGGCGATCGCGCGCAGCGTACGCTCGCGCACACTCGCCTTCAGTCGGCTGTGCAATACCGCGACGCGCTCGAAGCGCCGCGCGAGCCGTTCCACCACCTGCGTCGCCAACGCGATCTCCGGAACCAGCATGATCGCCTGCCGATCGCTGGCGATGACCCGGCGAATCGCGCGAACGTACGCCTCGGTCTTCCCGCTGCCCGGAACGCCGAACATCAGAAACACCTTGAACTCGCCCGGCTCCGCGGCGGCGCCGTTGATGGCTTCGAGCGCGGTCTGCTGCCCGGCCGTCAGCGCGAAAGCGTCTTCCTCGCTCGGTTGGCCAGTGGTCTGGCCGGTCACCGCGGCGCAGGAATCCGGCGTGGGCGCGCGGGGTTCTTCACGCATGAATTCTTCGATCAGGCCCCGCTTGCGCAGAGTCTGGAGCGAAGAGGGTCCGACGCCGGCGGCCTGCAACGCCACGTCGCGACGCATTTCGCCTTCACCGAGCAGATCTAACAAGGCCTGCTGCTGCTTCGACCGTGGCCTCTCCTCCGAGTGACCGGTCGCCCGGACGTACCGCACCTTACGCATCCTCGGCTTGCGGAGGACGGCGGGGACGAGCGCGTCAAACGTCTGGCCAGGGGAACAGGCGTAGTACTCACTCACCCACAGCCCCAATTCCAGCAACGCCTGGCCCAACAACACGTTGCCGATGACAACGCCCTCGACCGGCTTGTGCGTCTGGTCCCAGTTGCCGCAGGTTACGCCGACGCACCAGCCCTCACGCGTCTGCCCCGCCCGGCCGTAAGGCACGCGCACCAGGACCCCTGGCCGAACGTCGTCGGCCAGCGGTTCGGGGACGGCGTAATGATAGAGTCTGGAAGTTCGGACGCGGATCGCCACCTCGGCGATGAGACCCCGCCGGGGCTGACCCTCCGTCCCGAGCAACCATAGTTGCTCACGCTGCTGGTCGTCGCGTTTTGCCGTCAAGACGTCATCCCGGCCGTCGGGCGCACTTTCTGCGCGGTATGGCCAGGGTCTAGGGTGCGCGGTGCCGGCGGTTCTGGCAAGTGCGCCGCAGCCCCTGATGGGTAGACCTCCGGGATGCGTTTTGTCCACCGTCGGAGGCCGGCGCCCCGACGGAGCGGGGCGCGCCCTCAGTCAGCGCAAGACCCTGCAAGGGATGAGCTTATGGCCGTGGTGTCAGCGAATCAGGACCCCGGGTTGAGCGCGACAAGCTCCGCTGACAATTGGACGCGATACTCCGGGACCCTTCTGATCGGGTCGATAGTTGCTAGTGTACTGTCTCAGAAACAAGCAACCTTCTGTAGAGGTGGGGCGGGCGTCCCTGCCCGCCGTGACAGGCACGGAGGCCTGCCCCACCACGGTATCGTATTTGTGAGACACTACACTAGGGATACTTGCGGGGCCGAGTGCAACTTGCGGTTACGGGATGCTCGATGTCCGATCGCCATCCGATCCGTATCGTGCTGGCCGATGATGATTCGGCCACGCGCGCCTTGCTGGTCCGGCAGTTGAGCGCTGCCGGGTACCAGGTCGTCGCTTGCGAGAACGGCAAAAAAGCGTTGGAAGCGATTCGTCGGGAAGTCTCCTGCATTGTCGTCGCCGACTGGGTGATGCCGGAGATGGACGGTCTTGAACTGTGCCAGACCGTTCGGGCCCTGGGCGAGATGCAGGCTCTATCGGTCGTCTATTTCATTCTGCTGACGGCCCGCAGCGACAAAGAACAGATCGTCGCGGGGCTCGAGGCCGGGGCGGACGACTACCTCACCAAACCGTACCACAAGCAGGAGCTGCTGGCGCGACTCCGGGTCGGTGAGCGCATCTGCGGGCTACAGACCGAACTGATGCAGCGACAGATCGAGCTGGCCAAAGTCAACAGCGAGTTTGCCCGGCTCAACCAGAAACTGGAGGAGCTCGCCAACACCGACGGGCTGACCGGACTCGCCAATCGCCGTCACTTCTTCGAGCGCTTCGCCGAAGCCTGGGCGCTGGCCGAGCGAAAAGACCAGCCGCTCGGCTGCATCATGCTCGACATCGACAGGTTCAAGTCGGTCAACGACACGTACGGCCACGCGGCGGGCGACGCCGTACTCCAGACGCTGGCGGCGGCCTGTCGGCGCGGCCTCCGGCGATATGATATTTTAGGACGTATTGGTGGAGAGGAGTTCTGCATCGCGGCGCCCGACACGTCGGCCGAAGACGCCGCTCGGCTGGCCGAGCGCCTTCGGGCCACCATCGCCAACACGCAGTTCCACGCCGGCGGAGCCGTAATCCTGGTTACCATCAGCCTCGGCGTCGCCGGCCGCTCTGCGACCGACACCGGCCCCGGAGACCTGACCATCGCGGCCGACAGCGTGCTCTATCGGGCCAAGGATAACGGCGGCAACCGGGTCTGGGTCCGTGACTGCAAGGGCGCGGCAACCCCATTTGCCGCGCTCGTGGGCACATCGTGAGGGATCGAGCGCCCCCGGCGATACGCTATAATCTTCCACATGCGGATTCTGCTGACCAACGACGACGGCATTCTGGCCCCGGGAATTGAGGCGCTGTACCACGCCCTCGCGGATCTGGGCGCGGTCGAGGTGGTCGCCCCGGAGACGACGCAGTCGGCCATCGCGCACGCCATCACTGTGCTGGCCCCGATGGCGGCTCATCGGCTGAAGGTGAAGAATGCTTTCGAGGGCTGGAGTGTCGACGGCCGGCCGGCGGACTGCGTCAAGCTCGCCATGCTCGAATTGCTGGACGGGCTGCCGGACTTCGTGGTCAGCGGGATCAACGCGGGCGTCAACACCGGCATCAACATTCTCTACAGCGGGACCGTCGCCGGCGCCGCCGAGGGAGCCTTCTTCGGAATCCCATCGATCGCGTTCTCGCTGGAGCTGTCTGACCATTTCGACTTCGAGCGGGCCGGGCAGATCTCGCGCAAGATCTTCGAGCGCTACGTCGCGTCACAGCCGCCCCGCGGGACCTGTCTCAACGTCAACATCCCGGCGCTCGACGCCGGGTGGCCCAAGGGCATCCGGGTTTGCCCCCAGGGCGTCGTCCCGATGAACGACAAGTACCACAAGCAGATCGACCCCCGCGGCCGCCCGATCTTCTGGCTCGACGGTGCCATGCCAACCCGCGACAGTTGTCCCGACACCGACCTCGCCGCCGTCATGGAACGCTACGTCGCCATCACCCCCTTGCGCTTTGACGTGACCGACCGGGAAATGCTGCCGAAGGTAGCCCAATGGGACTGGCCGCAATCGTTCGACTAGCCACGCGCAGAGCCCGCGCTCGCACCCCGGGCTCAGACCGGCGGCGTCCGGAAGATGATGTAGACAGCGACTCAGCTTTGCAGCGCCTCCGGTAACGGTGGACATTCTTCTCTGAGCAGCGAGAGCACGTCACAGTCGTGGTGCTTGCCGCGCATATAGAAGTACTGCCGCAAAGTGCCTTCATACTGGTAGCCGCATTTCTCGGCGACCCGCCGTGAAGCCGCGTTGCCCACCGCGGTCGAGACTTGCAGGCGCGGGATCGGCTTGAGCTCGAACAGATACGCCGAGAAGATCCGCAGGGCGGCAGTCATGACCCCCTGGCCACGATCCTCGGGGCGAAAGACGGCATAGCCGAGTTCGTAGCCGGACTGATACGGCGAGGGTCGAAAAAAACCGATGTCACCCAACATACGCCCGTCTTTGGCGGTGATCAGCATGCGGCCGGTGTGCTCCTCCCACCAGCCGTGCTCGCCGAACTCCTTGCGCGTCTCGGCGGCCGAGTGGAGCGAGATCGGATAGAACTCGCCACGCTCCATGAGCTTGGCGTTCGATGCGAGGAACTCGTCGAGATCGGCCTCGGCGAAAAGCCGCAAGATGATGTTCCGTCCTTCGAGCATGACCAGCCTCCCGTGGATGGGACGCGCGTCTCTTTAGCATGCTGAGTACAGAACCGCAAGCGTCGACATCGCGCTGACCGACGGCGAGTCGCTCCACCGGCGTCGGGCAACCTCGGCTCGCACTCGTTACGTGCCGAACCGAGTTCCGTCACATGCGTAGATATGGATATACGGGCAGAGCCGACGCGTCATGACCGATAATGACCGGAGATTGAGGAGCAGAGCATGTTGGAACACCAGTCCCGCCGGACGAATTCGTCGAGACGGAACTCAACACCGCGCGAGCGGGCCCGGGCAGTCGGCCGGTACCTCTGGTACCGGTGGATCCGCCCCGTCGCGCCCGTAGTGTTGATCGTGCTGACGTTTCGCGGGGCGGTCGCCGACTGGAACGACGTGCCCACGCCGTCGATGCACCCGACGATCGAGGTGGGCGATCGGGTCTTCGTGAACAAGCTCGCTTACGGGCTACGCGTGCCGCTGACACACATGTGGATCGCCCAGTGGAGCGGGCCGGAACGTGGCGAGATCGCGGTGCTGTTCTCGCCGAAAGACGGCAAGCGCCTGGTCAAGCGTGTGATCGGCCTGCCCGGCGACCAGATCGCCATGCGCAACAACCGTCTCTACATCAGCGGCGAGGCGGTGGAGTACGAGTTGGAAGCGGGCGTGTTAAGCGAGCAGATCGTCGACGGTAGGCGACTCCGACAGATTCTGGCAACGGAGTACCTCGGCGAGCACGCACACCTCGTACTGGACACACCGGACCTCCAGGCGATCCGGTCGTTTGGCCCGATCCGCGTGCCGGACGGTCACTACTTCGTGATGGGTGACAACCGCGACATGAGCGCGGATTCACGCATGTTCGGCTTCGTGCCTCGACACCTCCTCGTCGGGCGGTCGGGACGCGTAGTGCTCTCGTTCGATCCGGACAACTGGTACCTGCCACGCCTGAACCGCTTCTGGCAGGAGCTGCGGTAGACGGCTGATACCCTCTCAGGTCAGCCCGGGCGACGCTGACCAGAGCCCGATTGTCCTCAGCCCGGTCGGGACCCGGACAGAGCCGGGCCGTCCCCGGCCCGGGATACCGGCGTGGAGACACGCCGGCTCCGCTGGCACCCCGCGGCGCATTATCGGGTCATTCCAATTACCCCGCGCGGGCGAGCGCCCCCCGCGGAGCAGTCGATAGGAAGGTTGTGATGCAGGCGCCTCCTCAACCCATCCCGCCGCCAACCGCGCGGCCGGTCGTCGGTGCACCGTCGGTGCCGCCGAACACTCCGGGCGGCCCACCTTCGCCGGAGCATCTGCGCGAGCTGGAGCTGGCGCGAGCGCGCTCCAAGAAGATCCGCCGCGCAGCCGGTGTGGCCCTGTTCAACGGCTGGACGGTCGGCGTGTTCGCCGCGCTCAGCCTGCTGATCGGGCTCTTCAGCCTGACATCGCTGCTGATCGGGGCGGCGCTCACCGTGGTGGCCTACAACGAGTTTGCCGGTGCGAAGCTGCTGCGCCGCCTCGACCCGCGCGCCCCGCTGCGGTTGGCACTCGGGCAGCTCGGGCTGTGCGGCGTGCTGATCACCTACGCCCTCTGGAGCATCTACATCTTCCAGACCGGGCCGAGCCCGTACGAAGCGGCGCTCGCCGCCGGCGGGCAGGCCACCGCCATCGTCGGATCGATCGAGCAGTTCCAGAAGACGATCACGTTCGCGGTCTACGGCGGGCTGATCGTCGGCAGCATCCTCTTCCAGGGTGGCACCGCCTGGTATTACTTCAGCCGGGGCAAACACATCCGCGCCTATGCCACACAGACGCCGGCGTGGATCATCGAGCTGGAGCGGGCGGCCCTATAGATTGATCGGTCGTTCCCGCCTCCCTCGCAGCCAGCCCGTGGCACTCGTGAACCGCGGAGAACGCAGAGCCCGCAGAGAGAGTGTCTGTGGCCTTGTGTCTGCACCAGGTTTGGGGGCGACGCCGCCTGCATTTTCCCTTCTCTCTGCAACGCTCTATCCAGCAGTCCTCTGCGCTCTCGGCGCTCTCTGCGGTGAATAATTCGAGTCAACCGCCGGCGATGCTCGCACACATCTTGCCGATCACCAGCAATGCCACCGGCGTGCCGATCACGCTGCCCAGGATGGCCATCACCAGCCCGACCGGAGCGAGACTGGGGTGGAACGCGGCGGCGACGACGGGGGCGGAGGCGGTGCCGCCGATGTTCGCCATCGATGCGGTTGCACCGAGGAACAGCGGGGCCCGCAACAGGCGCAGACCGACGAGCAGAATGACGACGTGCGTCACGATCCAGATCACGCCCAGCGCGAACAGCCAGGCGTCCTCGGCGTTGACGTTGCGCAGGTCGGCCCGGGCGCCGAAGGTCGTCAGCAGCAGGTACAAGCCGACGTAGCCGATCGGCGTCGCCCCGGCGTCGTCGATGTTGCGCAGGGGCGTGAGCGAGAGGATCACGCTGACGGCGGTGATGATCAGGATGCCCCAGCCGAAGCCGCTGAGCACCTGGCTGAGCTCGATCGTCGCCCAGATACCGCCGGCGATCTCGCGTCGCTCGACCCAGTCGCCGACGTGTCCGCCGGCCCACAGGCAGAGCTGACTCACCGCCAGGCCGAGTCCGATCATCAGGGCGAAGTCGAACAGCTTGATCGGGCGAGCGCGTTCGGCGTACCGCTTGGACAGCTTCGCGCCCAGCTCCTGGATGACCGTGTTGTCGGCCCGCGTGATGCGGTTGACCTTGTCCTGAACGCCGGTCAGCGCGACCAGCACGCCGAGCCAGGTGTAGGCGCAGACCGTGTCCACGATGATCAGCTTGCCGAGCAGCGTCGGGTCGGTGCCGACGCTCTCGACGACGGCGGTCATGTTCGGGCTGCCGCCGATCCACGACCCGGCCAGCGCCGCCACGCCTTTCCACGCGTCCGGCGGCAGCTTGTCGTGCAGCAGTCCGAAGCTCAGCCCCGCCCCGGCGACGATCCCGAGCGTGCCGATCAGCATCATGCCGACCGCCTTCGGCCCCAGCCGCAGGATCGCGCGCGTGTCGCACGGCACGAGCAGCAGCACCAGAATGATCGGCAGCACGATCCGCCCCATGAACGGACCGTAGAGGTCGGAACTGCTCGGGATGATCCCCAGCGACGAGCAGATCATCGGGAGGAAGTACGTCCAGATCAGCGGCGGAAAGTACCTGAAGAACCCCCCCAGCGGCTTCCACCGCGCCAGCCCGAAGATCACCGCCACCAACGTCGCCAGAAACGCCAGCAACGCCGCCGGCGTGATGAACAACGGGTGTTCCAACGGCAGGGCCAGTGCGAGCAAGATTCCGTCAGCCTTGGGTCAAGGTGCCTTTCCGGGACCGCGCTTTGCCGGAACGCCGCCGCAGTGTACCATGAAATGCGATCGGGGCACGCTGTCGAGCGTGATGAGCGATCGGAAAGCATTGCTCGAGAGAGGATTTTGCACGAAGCGTGGTCATGACGCCAGTTTTCGGCAGCGAAGTCG
>CAZDTB010000109.1:0-11969 GCA_964508075.1 uncultured Planctomycetales bacterium | reverse complement strand
GCGTTCCAGGGCTCGCCCTCGACCGATGCCGAGACCCCCGATTCGGGACTGACCTTCGCCTGGACGCTGACCGGCCCATCGCGCTCGATCCCGCTGACGGGGATCTCGCCCACCGCGACGTTCACCGACGCCGACATCGGCGCCTGGACGGCCGGCGTGCCGACGGGCGGAATGGCCTTGCGTTCCGCCAATTCCCGCCGGGTGCGCGACAGATCATCGCGCAATTGCTCGATGGCCTCAGTCTGCTCCGAGATCCGCCGGGCGTGCAGCCGCAGCCGCCCGCTGCCCAGCAATGACAACACGACCACCAGCAGGACGAGCAGCAGCGAGCTGATCATCCATAGGGCGTACAGACGAGCGAGGGTTTCCGGTGACGGTCCGCCGGCGGACGGTGGCGTGGAGTTGGTCGGCATCAGTCATCTACCTCCGGAAGAGGGCCTCTGTCACCGGGCGGCAGATCGGGCGGAAAATCGTCATCCAGCCGGGCTGTGGCGGTATCGATCTCATCCTGCGACAGCCGGTAGCTGCTCCAGGCATCAACGTACTCGCTGCGCCGCGGGGGCTCCCTGCCGCTGAGCACGCGCCGGCCGATCCGGACCATCAGGTACGATCCTAGCAGAAACGCCAGGAAGATGAGGAACGAGTGTGTGAGCATTCGAAACAGTGCGTTGAGCTGCTGGATGCGGAGCTCGTCATGCGGCGCGGGGATCGGCAGCAGCTCGCGCTCGGCCGGCGACATCAGGTACGCGATGCCGATTGCCGATATCGCCAGCCCGACCAGCACAAAGACGATGGCGAGACGACTGGGGCGAGGGTGCTCGGCGTCCATGGTCTTCGGTCACCTCACTCGGGCCAGCCGAGCCCTTCGCGCGGGTGCTGCTTCAACTCGTCGGCCAGCTCGTCGAGCAGCTTGTCCGCACGCGCGGAGAGTTCCTTTGGGACAACCACGCGCGTGATGACGTACAGGTCGCCGGGGGTCGCGGAGCGCTGGGCGTGAAT
Source organism: uncultured Planctomycetales bacterium (assembly GCA_964508075.1). Classification (GTDB taxonomy): domain Bacteria; phylum Planctomycetota; class Phycisphaerae; order UBA1845; family Fen-1342; genus JALSRY01. Next base: position 10,970 of record CAZDTB010000109.1, on the reverse strand, counting down.
GCCTTTGCCACGCAGCCGCAGTTTCGTCCCACCGGAGGTCCCGGGCGGGACGGTCACGCGGGTGACGCCGTCGAGCGTGGGAATCTCGATCTTCGCCCCGCGAACCGCCTCGGTCAGGCTGAGCGGGAGGTCGAGCAGGATATCGTTTCCGTCGCGGCGAAAATACCGGTGGGGCTCCACCCGGCAACGGATCATCAGGTCGCCGCGCCCGCCCGGGCCGTCGTGGCCTTTGCCCTTGACGCGGATGCGCTGGTCATCGGCGACGCCCGCGGGGATGCGGAACTCGATGCGCTCGGTGTTGGCTTTGGGGCCGCTGGCGGTGAGACGGATCTCACGCGAGGTCCCGCGGGCGGCCTCCTCGAAACTCAACAGCACGGTGTGTTCGAGGTCGGCGCCCCGGGGTGGGGGTTGTCGAGAAGCGGCGCGTCGTGAGCGTGCGCGCGCAGCGGGCCGCCGGAAGAACTGCTCGAAAATGCTGCTCAGATCGCCGGCGGACCCGAAGTTGAAATCGAAACCTTCGAAGGGCGAGGTGCCAGCGGTCGTCCAACTCTGAAAGTCGGGTCGTGGCCCGCCGGCCCCGAACCGATCGTACTGGGCGCGCCGTTGGGGGTCGCCGAGCACCTCGTAGGCCGCCTGGACCTCCTTGAACCTGGTCTCGGCCTGTTTGTTGCCGGGGTTGCGGTCGGGGTGATGCTGCTTGGCCAGTCGGCGATAGGTCCGCTTGATCTCGTCTTGCGAGGCGCTGCGCGAGACACCCAGGATGTCGTAGGGGTCCTTGTGGTTCATGCAAGCAGGCTCGGGCGGGTGACCGGCAGGAACCCGGTGCCATCAAGGCATGTTTTTCAATTCCTCTTTGGCCTCTTCCGCCCAGATCGTATCGGGATAGTCCCGCATGATCTTGCGGAGCAGCTCCTCGGCTTCGCGGTAGCGGCCCCGGCCGATCAGGTTGCGCGCCCGGGCGAGCATCGGCCGGCATTCCGGGGCGGCCTGGTGATCGCGCACCAGCGCCCAGATGGAGTCGATCTTCTTCATCCGCGCGAGCATCGCCTCCGCGTATTCGGCCGCTTCCGTGTCGGGGTAGTCCGTCACGACCTTGTTGAGCTTGTCGTGGCAATCGCCGATCCGGCGGGTCTTCAGGGCGTCGCGCGCTTCGAGATACAGGCGGGCAGCGGCGTCCTCGTCGTCAAAGCGGGCGGCGGCCAGCTCGAAATCCTCGTTCTCTTCGCGGAGATCCTCGTAGAGGCGCTTGGCATCTTTGTAGCAGTCGAGCCCGCGGAAACGCCTGATTACGTTTCGCAACACCTCGGCCGCCTGGTCGTACTTCTTCTGCTCCATCAGGGGCTCGAAGGCGGCGAGCTGATCGTAGCCGAGCTGCTCGACCAGATCGCCCATCTCCAGCGTCTTTGACTGAAGTCGATCGCCGAGCACCGAGCGCTCGAAGGACTCCCGGAGGGCCTTGTACGCGCGCGGGTATTTCCCCGCGCGAATCTCCTGTCGGGCTTCGTCGAGCCGCCGGTAGCAGACCTCGGCCTCCTTGGGGTGTGTTTTGGTGGGCGGGGATTCCTGGATCGCCTCGACGATCGCGTCGGCCATCCCCCCTAGATCACCCCCGCCGGTACTCTTGAATATGATCTTGCCGTCCGGGCCAACCACCACAAACCCGAAGCCGTTGCGGAAGCCGTACTCCTCGGCAGCCTTCGATTCCACAGCCACCGGAAAGAAGATCTTCGCGCCATCGATCAACGGCTGCGTGACCTTGCGGTCGCCATCGGTGATGCCGATGGTGAACACGCCACCCGAGCGCCCGATCTGCGGGTTGTAAGAGAACATATTGACGTACGGCAGCAGAGCTTCCGCTCCGCCGTGCCACGACACCCAGAAGAACAGCACGACCACCATCCCGCGCAGCTCGGTCATCGAGGGCCTCTCGTCGTCACTCTCAACGTTGATCCATGCCCTATTGTCGTCTCCGGCTTCGACGGCGACCGCGTAGTCGCCGACCTGCAAACCCTCGTCCTCCGAGCTCTGGGCGCGGGCTATGTTTGCCAGCAACAGGCCGAAGCCGGCCGCTACGATGAGTGTCTTACGCATGGTTAGACTCCGCTGCGTTGACGCCGACCACTCCGAACGTCAACTCGCCGTCGGGAGCGGCTCGCGGAACAAGTATACCACGGCTGACCGCCACTTCGTAGTATCGGGCGGCCCAACGCCGACGTTACGTATCAGAAAACCCACAGCAGAAACAGGATCAGCAGCAAAATCGCGATGGCCACGATCAGGGGGTTGCGTCTCGAGCCCGCCCCGACGTCCGGCACGATCCAGTCGCCGCAATGCGGGCACTGCTCGGCCAGCTCGGAAATCTCACGACCGCAGTGCGGGCAGGGCACCACGTCATATTCGTCGTCGTCGCGACTGCCTTCGAGGTCGCACGGCTGGGGGCCCTCCGGGTCGTCGCCGTAAGGTTCCCCCTGGGATCCGTCGTTCCACGGTTCGCGGCTCATGGCGTGCCTATCGTACGATGGGCAGGATGCGTTTGAACAGGTCCGTTCCCGCGCGCGCGAGCATTTCGAAGATCGCGGACTCCACCGTTGTGACGACCACCCCCGCCGCCCGGAGCCGGTCCAGCGCCACGTCGCGGTCGAACCGGCGGCGCGAACCGACCGCGTCGGCCAGAACGAACGGGAGCAATCCGGCCTCAAGCAGGTCGAACGCCGTCTGCTGCACACAGACGTGTGCCTCGATGCCGGCCAGCAGGACTTGGGGCCGGGCGAGCTCCCGCAAGCGCTCGCGACAGGCTGCGTCCTGCCACAGGCTGAAGGTCACCTTTTCGAACGGGGTCGCACGATCGAGGGCGTCGGTCACGGTCGAGCACGTATGACCCAGGCCCTCGGGGTATTGCTCGGTGAGCGTGATTGGGAGCTCGAGCTCCCGCGCCGCTCGGATCATCCGGACGCACTGCGCCATGATCGACTCGTGGTCGGCGATGTGCGGAAGGAGTCTTTCCTGGAGGTCCACGACGACCAACTGGGCTTTTTCTGTCTTGAGCCGGGGTATTTCGGCCATATCCTCAACCTCCGGGGTGCTGGACGCGGGAGGACGTCGAGTCTAACTGCCGTAAGTGTCTCACGCTGCTGCTGGGGTCGCAAACGGCGAGGAGCTACAAAATGTTGGGGCGTGGCTGTTTGTGCTGGACGCGCGGACAAAGCGCGGTTAGGCTATACAGAGGTTTCTATGCGAGGAGTAGAGGGTCATGGATGACGACAAGGAAGCCTTGTGCTTCGCAACGGATTGCATGGCAAACGACTGCAGAATGAGAAAGACCGACGACGAGCCGTTCGCCGACATCTCACTGCCGGTCGAGTTCGATTCGGCGCTGCCGCTCCGGGGAAAGCCAGCACCCACGTTCGCTGTCGAGGCGGCTGACGAGGAGTCGGCCGGAGATGCCCCTGGCGCCAACCCGGGCTGCTCTGTGCCACGCGAGGATGCCAACGGGGCCGTGGCCCGGCGGGTGATCGAAGCGCTGTTGTTCTCATCGGATGCGCCGCTCAGTGCGGCACGTCTGGCTGATCTGGTCGAGGGCTGCACGCCGACCGCGGTGCGCAGGCACGTCGAGACCCTGAACGAAAAATACGAGCAGGCCGGTCTTTCGTTCCGGATCGAGGCGATTGCGCGCGGCTATCAGATGATGACGCTTCCGGACTTCCGGGCCTGGATTGAGAAGCTCAACCAGCATCGCCGGGAGACGCGGCTGAGCGCGGCGGCGCTCGAGACGCTCTCGATCGTCGCCTACCGGCAGCCGGTCATCCGGGCTGATGTGGAAGCGATTCGCGGGGTGGCGTGCGCTGAGGTCATCTCGCGGCTGCGTGAGATGGGTCTGCTGCGCGTGCTGGGTCGCGCGGAGATTGTCGGTCGTCCGCTGCTGTACGGGACGACGAAGAAGTTCCTGGAGGTCTTTGGCCTGGCCGATCTCGACGATCTGCCGCCGATCGAGGCGTTGCGTTTGAAGTCCGCCTCGAAGCCGGTGGACGAGGTCGAGCCGGTCAAACTGCCGCCGATTCCGGAGCCGCCGATCGAGAAGGTTGCGGCAGCCAGCGGCTAGTACCGCGTGGTTCGACAGAACCGCCTTCGACAACCCACGTCGGGCACGGGGACCCGACGCTACCCGCAGATCTACGTGTGACGGAACACTAGCGGCGGTAGAACGCCGCGACGGCGTCGACGACGGCGTTCTGCTGCGCGTCGGTCAGCTCCGGATACATGGGCAGACCGAGCACCTCGGCGGCGGCTCTTTCCGCGTGGGGGAACTCGCCCGGCTGGTAACCCAGGTACGCGAAGCACTCCTGCAAGTGCAACGGGATCGGGTAGTAGATGCCGACGCCGATCTTGCGCTCCTGCATGTGTTTGAGCAGTTCATCGCGGCGATCGGCGCGGATGACATATTGGTGGTAGACGTGCATGCCGACGACTTCTTGGGGTAATCGCACGTGTTCGGGGACTAACCCGCCCTGCTCGAACAGTTCGCCGTAGCGCGCGGCGCGCCGACGACGCAGTTCGTTCCACTGATCGAGGCGCTTGAGCTTGATCGTCAGGATAGCGGCTTGGAGGGCGTCGATGCGGAAGTTGCCGCCGATCAGCGCGTGGTGGTAGCGCGTCGTCTCGCCGTGCAGGCGCAGGGTGGTGGCTTTCTCGTGCAGCTTGGCATCGTTTGTCAGCAACGCGCCGGCGTCGCCGAGCGCGCCGAGGTTCTTTGTCGGGTAGAAGCTGATGCAGCCGACGGTGCCGATCGCCCCGGCCTTCCGACCGTCCGGGCCGGATTCGGTTGCGCCGATCGCCTGGGCGGCGTCCTCGATGACCGCCGTGCCGTAGCGATTGACCGCGGCCAGCAACGGTCGCATGTCGGCGAGTTGCCCATAAAGGTGCACCGGGATGACCGCCTTGGTCTGCGTCGTGAGCAGCTCTTCGACCTGTCCGACGTCGATGTTGCAGGTGTCCGGGTTCATGTCGCAGAAGACCGGCCGGGCTCCGAGGCGGGCGACACAGCCGGCGGTGGCGAAGAAGCTGAACGTCGGAACGATAACCTCGTCGCCGCGACCGATGCCGAGCGCCATCATCGCTAACAGCAGAGCGTCGGTTCCGGACGAGACGCCCAGGGCGTGCTTACTGCCGCAGTAGGCCGCCAGCGCTTGCTCGAAGGCGGCGACCTTCGGCCCAAGCACGTAATACCCCGAGTCGCAGATATCGGTCAGCTCCGCCAGCAGCTCCTCGCGAACCTGCTTGAAGTTGGCGGCGAGATTCAGCGGCGGGACGGGCGTCGTTGGCGTCTGAATGGTCTCCACGGTTCCTCTCAGCAATCCCGAGCGCAACCCCCGACAGCAGTCCATTGCCCGGTAGTGTAGCGTCTCATCCGGTTTTCGCCCGCCGAGCCGGGCAGTTAACTCTCACCTTCCTCCGCGGCCGCGTCGGCCGGCAGAGAGCGCGGCGTGTTGTCGACGCGCTGGAGCCCGGCGAATTCGGCCTGCTTGGCGGTCACGCCCAACTCACTGATTCGGCGGCCCAGCGGCTGCACGCGGGCTTCCCAGGAGGCCACCGAGGCGTTGTAGGCATCGGTCGCCTTGCGGAGATTGTCACCAACCTTACCGAGATGGTCGGCAAACGTGCACACGCGCTCGAAAAGCAGCCGAGCGGTCTCGCCGATCTTGCGGGCGTTCTCGAGCAACTCCTGCTGCTGCCAACTGTAGGCCACCGCGCGCAGCAGGGCGATCAGCGTGGTTGGAGAGGCGAGGATGACGCGGCTGCGCATGGCGTCTTCGATCAGCGAGCGATCCTGCTCGAGGGCCGCGCTGAAGAACGACTCCCCGGGCACGAACATCACGACGAAGTCGGGGGCGGAGTCGAACTGCTTCCAGTAGGCCTTGCTCGAAAGCAGGCGTACGTGCTCGCGGATGGCACGAACGTAGCGCGTCAGGTGCTGCTGGCGAACTGCTTCGTCGGTGGCGCCGACGGCGTCCAGGTAGGCGTTGGTCGAGACCTTCGAGTCGACCACGATCGTACGATTTCCGGGCAGCTTGACGAGCAGGTCGGGACGCTGTCGGCCCTCCTCGGTATCCAGGCTGAATTGCTCGACGTAGTCGCAGTTGGGCGCCATGCCGGCCACCTCGACGGTTCGGCGAAGCTGCAACTCGCCCCAGCGGCCCTTGACCTGGGGGGTGCGCAGGGCGTGCACCAGGCTGCCGGTCTCCTGCGTGAGCTGTTGGTGTGTGGCGGCGACGCGCTTGAGCTCGTCGTGCAGACTGGTGTATGAGGTCTGCCGGGCGGTCTCGATCTTCTTGATCTCCTCCTCGTAACGTTTGAGGGCCTCGCTCAACGGGCGCACCTTCTCGGCGGCCTGCTGGGCGAAGGCCTCGCTGTTGTGACGCAGCGCCTCGACCGAAAGGGCGGAGAACGCGTCCTTCAGCTTTGTCTGCGCATCGGCGAGCAAGCGCTTCTGCTCTTCGATGTTCTTGAATGACTCGGTCAGTCGCGTTTCGGCCGTCACGCGGGCCTGTTGCTCGTTCTGGAGGTCGCCGCGCAGCTTGCCGGTTTCGCTGTTCAGCTCGGCCAGCCGGCGGCGGAGCTCTTCGACGGTACTGTGGCTCGCGCCGAGCTGGTTTTGCAGGTCCGCGGTTTGGGCAACACTCGCCGCGCGGGCCCGGCTGCCGGCCCAGAACCAGGCGGCCAGCCCGCCGACCACCAGTCCGGCCAGCAGCATGAGCACATCGAGCATGTTCGCCCTCCAGCATCGGTCCGTGAGGTGCCCGCAATCGGAGCCGCACCGGCGTGCTCCGAGCGCATTGCCGCGCGAACGAGGCGACCTGTCAAGTGGCGCCGAGGCAGGGCAAGCCTCCAGGGGGCGACGTCGACCGCTGCGCCCTGTGGGGCGATTCGCTGGTTGGGGGGCGGCGACGGGGTCACGACAATCCGGTTTTGCGGCGTCTGCCCAGGGAGTTTGGCGCGAGCAACACATCCACAGCGGTGAAGCGAAAACCACGCGGCGGGCGCTGCGCCATCACGCCGGCGCCGCGGGTCCAGCTCGTAGGGTCCGCTGTGCGGATCACCCCGTTCATCGCGCCGGCCCAGAATGGTCCGCGGAGCGGACCCTACCCGGCTCGCCGGCGAATCAGCCACGGAGGGTCGAGGATTCGCGGTTCAGGATTGGGCGTGCGCCCCTGTTTCAAGCAGTGCCCTTCGGGGACTTTTCGAGATCGCACGGCTCAAGAGCCGTGGCGCACCGTCGACGCCACCCGCCCGGAGACGGTTCTACTTGGGCGTGACGTAGACGTCGTAGCGGGCGAGTTTGCCCCGGTAGCTCATCGTCGGCGCGGGTGCCAGCGGCGGGGCGCGTGGCGTTCGTTTGACCACCACGCGGTCGCGGGCCACGCGCCGGGCCACCTCCAGCAAGCCGCCGGCGTCCGGATCGTCGCCGACCAGCCGCCGGAGAATGCGCATCTCCTTCTTGGGCAAAGCCGACTTGCCGCTGGGCGGATACATCGGGTCGAGGTAGACCACGTCCGGCGCTTCCTGATCCGACATTCGGGCCAGCACGTCCACGGCATCTCCGACGATCAAAGTCATCTGGCACGGCCTGATCCTACCCACTGGGGGCACCGTCGCCGCGCGCTCCAGCGCGTCGCGCAACATCGCCCCGAGGATCACGGAGCGCTCGACGGCGATTACCGGGCAACCCAGGCGCGCCAGCAGCAGGGCGTCGCGCCCCAGACCCGCGGTGGCGTCCACCAGGGTCGGGGTGTGTTTCTTCAAGCCGACGGCCAGAGCGATCGGTTGTCGGCGTGAAGCCGTCGCGAGCCGGCGAGCGTTCTCTCCGGCTGCGCTGAAGTTCACTTTCACTCCGCCCGCGGCGCCGCGTCCGGTCTCTTGGAGTTCCAGCCCCTGGCTGGTGACCACCAGGAGCAAGTCACAATCGCCGCCGTCCCTGGCGACCACGGGCAGATTCGATTCCGCGGCCAGCACCCGCGCTCGGGAGCGCAGTTGCTCATCGGGCGCCGCGGCACACACGCCGACGCGCGGCGGAGTCCAGACGGTTTGGTCCGAGGGCGGTGTTCGGTGAGGTGAGCGGTTTTTCGGCACCGGCCCGAGCGTCCTTCCGTTCGTGCCGAGCGAGGGTTTTCGACACGGCGTCCGCGCGAGAATGGTCCCGCGACCACGACCTCGCGCTCCCCATTCTACTTCGCCGCGCCACCGCGACCAACGACCGCCCCTGCGGATGTCCGGACTGCCAACTCGACGGGTTCGCGCGCCGGGCGCTGCGCCATCACGCCGCCGCCGGGCCCGCCGGAAGCGCCGCTGGACCCAGCGAAAGCATCGCTGGCGCTGGCGAAAGCGTGGCTGGCGCCAGCGGAAGCGCCGCTGTGCCCGCCGGAAGCGTCGCCGGCGCCCCAGGAAGCCCCGCCGGGCCCCCGAGAACCGCCGCCGGCGCCCCAGGAAGCTCCGCCGGGCCCCCAGGAAGCTCCGCTGGGGCCGACGGAAGCGTCGCCGGACGGCTTGTTCGCCTTTCCGGACGGTGCGGGGACATCTCCAGGTGCGTCGGGCCTCTCAGCCACCGCTCGGGGAAACCGACGCGGCTGCTCAAGAGCAGTGGCACCTCGTCACTGCCACGCGCCAGGATACTCGGCCTATCGCGTCTGGTACCAACCCCGGGGCGGTCCCGTAACCGTCATGGAGGCGGGCCACTCAGCACACGGGGGTGGGAACTGCGACTCGAGTGGTTTGAACCCGGCAAGAGCAAGAATGACGTACCCGTAGAAGCGGCTAAGCAGGAGAACGTCGTCAATCTCCTGCGATGAGGCGGACGGCGCGTTCTGTCCGGACACGCCAACGAGCCAGTCCGGGTGGGCGTTTCGGTGGCGGACACGATCAAAGGCTTGGAGTACCCGGTCGCAGGCGCTGTCCCACTTTGCGGTGAGGTGCCTATTCTGAAACCGTTTTAGACCATCCTTGACGGAGTACTTGGGATGCCGTTTTCCGGGTATGAACGGGCAGCTGTCGAGAGTTCGCAGCACGGCCTCAAGGATCGTCGCGCACAGCAGGTCTTGCCCTTGCCGGGTTTCCTGGCGACCGGCTTCCGCGAGCTGCGCGAAGATGCGCTGGCAGATCTGGGCCTCCCTGCTGTTTCCGGCCAGAAACCGGATGAGAGACACGATCGTCTCCCGTTTGTAGCGCGTCTGAACGCCGACTGGCGAGAACAGGCCCAGCTCGTCGACGTCTCCCATGCGCCGACGCTCGCAGTACTCGCAACCGTCGCGGTCAAGGTGCCGCTCCACCATTCGAACGTTCTGGCCAAACAGGATTGAGAAGGCCAACTCGACCGCCTGCGCGAATCGCCAGCTCTCAGCGCGCGACCAACGCGACTTGTCGAGGGACCACTGCAGCGACAGGAATTCGGAATCCTGCTCCCAACACGTGATCTCGAGGTCACCGTCCTGATGCGATAGAGCGCGGCCACCGATGTGTCGGTTGATCTGCCGTTCAGCAACGCGCGCTTCGCTCTTGATCACGTCCGGGAGGCCGACGTGACCGCGCTTTTGGAAAAGGGCGTGTCCGTACCACTTGAGTAGCTGATCCCTCGGCCATCGTCGCCCAAACAACGCGCAATCCGTCCGAAGTTCAAGATGCCCTTCTTCGATCAGGTCGAAGTTGTCCGACAGGGGCCACGATGGGATGATTGCCCAGCCGGAACGGTCTAGCCTAACTCGCACGTACTGCACGTCGTCTGGGCCGTGCAGGAAGAAGCCCTTGTATTGACGTACCTCCGGCAAAGGCGGTCCCGATCGCTCCATGAAGGCTTTCAGCGTGAAGCCGTCTCGCGCATCCCAGTTCATGAACCCACGCCCATAAAATTGAGATTGCCCATTGTAGACCACAACTTGGTTGAGTCGATAGCCAGTAGGTGCGCTGTAATCACGCCACATGGGCGACCCTCACGAGTTCACCGCCGCCGTTAACCGCGTAATTGCACGGGACGGCCGAGTTAGGCCAGTTTCTTCGCGATCTGCTCCTCCAGTATTTCCCGCACCGTCAGCGCCACGATCACCTTCCCGCTCTTGCGGAAGAAGGCGTCGATCTCGCGCAGGGCGTCGGAGGTGTAGTCGAACGCGACGAAAAAGCCCTTGGTCCGGTCCTCGCGAGTCATGACGGCCTCGAAGGCGTCGATGTCGGGGCGGCCGACCTTGTCTTTCTGCTTGACCTGGATCGGGTACCAGTGGTCGAGGAACTCCTCGAAAGCGGGCGTCTCGCCTTTGGCAGCCGCGGCTTTCTTGGGGGCGCCGGACACCGGGAAGATGCGGCCGTCGATGCCCATGTCGCCGACCTGCACCTTGTTGGGGATGCCGCCGAGGGCGATGACGGCCCAGTTCTCGAACTCGAACGGCGGAAGCTTGCGGAGTTTTTCTTCGCTCCAGGGCAGGTCGCGGACGACGAAGCCGCGTCCGGCCCGCCACAGGTTCTCGTCCTCGCGAATCTTGCACACGTCGCGGAGCCGCTTGGCCATGACGCGGCAGGCGGTGGGCGAGATGTCGATACCGATCCACTGGCGGCCGAGGTTCTCCGCGGCGACCAGCGCCGTGCCGCAGCCGCAGAAGGCGTCGAGGACGATGTCGTTGGGGTTGCTGCTGCCGTTGACGATTCGTTCCAGAAGGGCAAGCGGCTTCTGCGTGGGATAGCCCAGGCGCTCCACGCTGCCGGAGATGACAGGCTTGATGTCGTCCCAGAAGGTCTGGAGCGGAACGCCGGGCATCTCATCAAGGTAGTGCTTGAGCATCGGCATGCCCGTCTTGCGGTAGTAGATGACGCCCTTAGCTTCCATCGCCTTCATGTTCTGCTTGGAGTATGCCCAGTACCGTCCCTTGTAGGGTTTGACGGTCTTGCCATCGGGCGTCGTCCACTCGTACGAGACGTCGCCCCCTGGTTTGTTGGCG
>CAZDTB010000108.1:7448-12030 GCA_964508075.1 uncultured Planctomycetales bacterium | reverse complement strand
TCCCGTAGACCGCGAGCAGCGCCGACAGATCGCTCAGGTCCACGTCGCCGTCGCAATCCAGATCGCCCTCGCAAACCTCGGCCTGACCATAGTTGGCGAGCAGCCCTGCCAGATCGCTCAGATCGACATCCTGGTCGCCGTCGAGATCACCGAAGCAGGGTTGCGGTCCGGTGCCTCCGAACTCGTACGCCCCCATGTCAACGATCGGTGGGAACCCGCACCCGGTGTCTGGCGTGTTGGGATCGTCAAAGAACCGTCCTTCACCGTCGAGGTCGAGCGGTGTGAACTCGTCCGTGTCTTCATCATCGTCGAGGTCGGCCGAATCCGGTGGCACCAGCCAATTACACCCTGCGTCGATGCACGGCGAGCCGGCTGCTAGGCGACAATCGTTGTCGTCCCAGGTAGCCGGGTTGTTGTCTGGGCCATCGGCATCCATGAACACTGGGTCGAGGCCGATGTTTCCATGGCCCCACCAACCGTGCTGGATGTCGCTGAATCTCACGTCTAGCAGGGCAGGATCAGACACCCAGATTTCTCCCGGCCAGTCATCCCACATGATGCAGTTGATGATCATTGCCGCGCCGCTGCAATAGAGCCCGCCGCCACACTCCTGCGCGATGTTTCCCGTGATCGTACAGTCTGACATTGTAAACTGGGTGCCAAACACGCCACCGCCGCGGTCAGCTGCCCAGTTTGACACGATAAGGCAGTTGGTGATGATCGGCTCACAACCAAGGCCAACAAAAAGGCCACCCCCCGGCCCAAGGGCCCAGTTCCCGGCGATCACACAGTTGATGATTCTGGGGCTAGACCAGTTCTGGCAAGCCACGGCTCCGCCGGCGAGGCTCGCCACGTTATCTACGATGATGCAGCTTCTGATCGTGGGGCTGGTGTTCTCGCCTTGGCAGCAGATGGCGCCGCCACAGGGTATAGGCGGAGTGCTCTCATTCGCGTAGCCGTTTCGGATGGTAAACCCGCAAACCACGGTCGATGGGCCTGCTTCGTGGGTGAGCCTGAATCCGCGACCCTCACCTTCGCAGTCGATGATGCAGCTACCTGGACCATTGTCGGATCGAACGGTGATTGCCTTGGCGTACCCATAGTCGTCCGCATAGTCCAGATTCTTGTTTCCCTCGCCGGTGTAGGTCCCATCTGCGACGAGAACCACATCGCCGTCACTCGCCGCGTCGATGCCTTCCTGGATCGCATCAAACGGGTGCTCCGCGGAGCCGTCCTCCAGCGGATCACTGACAGTCGGATCGCCGGCGCCAGGGTCGTTGGGGGCGTCGTCGTCCACGTACCAGATGGTCTGAGCCTTTGCGGCGCTCGTCGGCATGAGAATGGCAGCCAGCAACACCACGAGCGTGTGTCTAAGGATGTAGCGTGACATGGCATCTTCCTCCGTTGCCCGAGCGGGGTATGACCCCAAGCGGTCCCCGCCAAGGGCAAGACGTGTCTGCACCATGCCACGTTAGCCCATCCCAATTCTGTGGTCAAGGATAAAGTGGTCTCCACAACGCCGCGCTGGCTCGCCTTGCCGCCGATCTCCTGGGCAACCCGGTTGCGATTGGCTCGGCGGTCGCGGAATGAGGCTGGCCGGCTACTTAAAGCGCCTATCAGAACCGGGTGGCACGGGCGTCCCGCCCGTGAGGCCACAGGCGAGACGTCTGTGCCACCCTGGTTTTGTCAGGGACTTTTCGGCGTCCGGATGGGCCGGACTTCGATCGTCAGTTCCAACGCGGCCTGCTCGCCGGGGTAAGCCTCTTCGAGTGTCAGCCGACGCTCCTGGCCGCCTTTGAAGCTGGCCTGGCGAGACTGCGAGAGACACAGGGCGAAGACCCAGTTGGGGAAGTGCTCGGGCGCGACGCAGAAGGCTAACGGAACATCGGCCTCGATCTCGACGCCGTCGAGCTGCGTGGCCCACGCGGAGAACCAGCCGTTGGGGAACCGCCCGTCGAGCAGATCGTCCGGGATCTGCATCCAGCCGGCGGCGGTTTGAACTCGCGGGCGTAGCTCGGTGGCAGGTGTCTTGACGGGCCACGCCCACACAACCCGCGCATCGTCAACCAGTCGGCGTCGATCGATGCGGTGACGAAACTGCCACACGCCATCCTCCGTTCGGCGTGGCGGCAGCGCGGTCCACGTATCCGCCGGCAGTGGTTCCAGTTTGCGTCCGACAAACTGCCAGATGTCGACCCCATCGGCGAGGTACAGACCGTTCGGGCGCAGGGAGCCGTCGTGTTGAACTGACAGAGGCGTCGGCGCTCCCCGAACCGGCCACGGCTCCCCTTTGCCCGGAAGCGTGCTCACCATTTCCGCCTGATCACGGTTGTGCCGCAGCGTTTGCTCTTCTGTCAGCAACCCGGGCCAGCCCGGCCCGAGGCCAAACGTGTGCCCACACAACGCAAGCAGGTTGCGCACGCCCGCGTCTGCGCCGGTCTGGTCGGCCTCGCGGAAGCAGGGCTCGGCCGCACGCATGTGACGCACCGAGGTGGGGGCTGCGAGCTTGACGCGGTCCCAGGCTCCGCCGAACCCACCCCGGTAAGTCGGCAGCTCGTCGGTGCCCTCGGCCAACAGGTTGCGGAAAAACGTTCCGGGGGTCGCCACCACAACCTCCGGGCCCTCGCCGGCTTCGTTCCACTGCCGGGCGAAGCGTGGGAGCTTGGCCGACGAACCCAAGCCCCAGTTGTCGAAGGCGTGCAGGGCGAGAATCGCATCGTGCCGATACCCGCGCCGCGCGTACTTTTCAACGACATTGGTGATGCCGGCGCGCATGATCGCCAGGCCGTAGCTACCTTTGAAGCGCTCGGGAGCGAACAGGCGGGCGGCGTCGGGGTCAAACCCCATCTGTGTGAACGCCTCGGTGTATCCGTCGGCGGAAATCCAGGTGAGAACCCGCTCACCCGTCGGCGCCTCCCACCAGAACGGCGTGTTGCAGTACCTATCGGGAAGCGGCGGCGTGAAGGTCTGGTTGATGCCCAGAACCAGGTATTTGACGCCGGCCCGGGCGAGATACCGGGGCAGGTCGGGCGGGTGGCCCGGCACGTCGTTCAACACGGCCCAGTCCAGCGTTAAGCCGTGTCGCCGAGCCCAATTCTGTGCGGGCTCGCAGAGGCGGTCCAGCGCCCAGTCACTCATCATCGACGAGTGCGGTGTCACGTATGCCGCCCCGATGCCAAACCGGCCCGAGCGCACCAGCTCGGCCAGGCGCTTCTGGCGCTGTTGGCTCGGATTCGTCGCGAGCCACTGATCGAGCTGCCAGAACGTCTCGATATTCCACACGTACTCGGGGTCCTGGTCTGCCAGATCGAGCGCCTGGTTCACCGCATCAACCATCTTGGCGGCGACAGCCGACGGTGCATCTGTGAAACCGATGTCCAGGTGACTCATCGGCGCAACGTAGATCCGCTTGATCGGGGTATTCTCCGCGGCCGAGGCAGCGAGTGGCAGAAGGAGTCCGAGCATCCATGAGAACGCTGATAGCTTAGTCATGACTCATGCCTTCCAGGTCAGACTGCTTGGAGTCCCTAACAGAACCAGGGTGGCACCGGCGTCTCGCCGGTGACAACACGGGCGAGACGCCCGTGCCACCCGGTTTTGTTAGGCGCTCTTAGTCGGTCCAGCCCGAGCTGCACCGACCTGCGCAGTGTACTGTATGTTTCGGGAGGACTGTGAGGACCGGGCGTCTGAATGCCGCCAGCCTCAGCGGGCGATGAAGACCCACCTGGCCGCGTCGGCGTAGACGCGCTGATTCCACCCCGCGTGCGGCTTGCCGCTGACGGTTTCCTCTGAGACGTTGACCGAAGCGGTCGTGACGCTCTGACCGGCGTCGAATTGGTATTGCCCGAGCGAAACCCACGTGTTGGCGTTGGCGCCGGGGACGCCTTCCGGAATCTGATCCACGAGCAGCGTCGTTTCACCATCCTGGTAGCGAATCGTGTACAAGGCATCGTAGCAGTTCGCTCCCGTGCCCCAGGTAACGAACATTTCGTACAACCCGGGTGTGGATATCTCGGGCACGAACGTGGCATCGTCTGTTCCGCTATTGGGCAGCTCGTAGGTGATGTAGCGGCTGCCGAGCCCGATCAGCCCGGGGGCCGTGCTCTTGGCCGTGCTGTCGTGCCAGTCTCCGTCCTCGACATAGGCCGGCGGCGGCAGGATCGAGCCGTACTCGTCACGCGATTCCAGAATGATGTCCGCCACCACGGTGGGCTCGCGCAGCCGGAAGTCCGCGAAGTCGCGCAGATCGATGTCGCCGTCCTCGTCAAAGTCGAAGACGGCCAGGCATTCCTCGAGCGTCAACGGCGGTGGGGGAGACGGGACGATGTCGGGCCCGTCCAGACACTCGACCAGAACCGCGAAGTCATCGTGGTCCACATCGCCGTCCTGGTCGACGTCCCCGTCCCAGTAGGGCGTTTCGTCGGCGCCGATGTCGACGAAGCCTCCCTGTACGCGTTGCTCGCCGTCGATGTCGGTCTCGCCCGCCGAGACGACGAAGGCGGGGTCGCCTTCGTTGACACACGGTGAGCGCCGGCGGAGGTGGTAGTTGCCCGCCGCTGGATCGAGAAAGAGCGGGTCGCAG
>CAZDTB010000108.1:0-7438 GCA_964508075.1 uncultured Planctomycetales bacterium | reverse complement strand
ATGTTGCCGAGTCCGGGGTATCCGCCTTGCACGTCGCAGTAGGCCAGGGTCACGCTGCCGGTGATCGGGTTGGTGCCGTTCTCCCACAGGATCGAGTTGGAGACGATCAGGTTGGTGGACCACGAGAAGACGGCGCCACCGTCCGCGTCGGCGGAGTTGTTGACCATCGTGCAGTTGGCCAGGATCAGCGTCCCGTCCGCGCCGAACGCGGCGCCACCTCCACCGGTCGTGTCATTGCCGACAAACAGACAACTCTTGGCGATGGTGGCGGCGTCATCCGACGTGATGCCACCGCCCCAGCTACCGAGATTGTCGCTGACGATGCAGTTGTGCAGGCTGACGTACCCCACGCCGGCATCGCCCACGTTGAAGATGCCGCCGTCCAGGTTTCCCGCGATCTGGTTGGGGCTGGACCCGGATGAGTCGTGGATGATGAGCGTGCCGCCATTGAGATGATCGGCCTTGATGCCTTCGAGCCCGCAATAAGTGACGGCCAGGCCGCCGTCGATGTCCCAGTCGGTGTACGCCCCCCGCACGGCCAGGCCGCGTGTTGCGCTGTGCGTGATCGTCAGGTTGGTCGCGGTGATGGTCTGTCGGCAGGCGTCGTCACTGGCCCAATCCGAGGTGCGCTGGAGAACGCTGGCTCCGTAGTTCGTATCGGTACCGCCGAACGTGGTGGCCAGTGCGGTCGAGTCGACCTGCGGGTCGGTGGGGACGTTTCCGGGCAGGCTGCCGCCCACGGTGAAGTTCTCCAGCGCCAACGACATGGCGCAGGCTTGCCCGGAGGGGTTCTGCTCGTCGATGACCACGCCGTAGGCGCCGGTGGCGTGGCCGGGAGCGACATACTGCGGGACCAGGACGATGTCGCGCAGCGTGTAGTGATGCTGGATGGGGATATCGACATACATCGCGCATAGCCGCGGCCAATCGGCAGGGATGCTGGGGGTCACCGCGATCGTGACCGGGGTGCCGTTGTCGTCGGCGTCGCCGTTGACCGTGACGTCGTCCCACAGATTCAGCTCGATACAGCCGGTCTCGGTCAGCACGTCGCACGTGATATTGATCACGTCAGGCTCTTCGGACTCGTGTGCCGCGAGCCAATCGACTGCCTCGCGAACGGAGGCGAAGGTTCCCGGTTCGCCGCCGATGCCGTCGACCTCCACGCGGTTGTCGAGGGCGAACTTGGTTGCATCGCCGCGGAAGATGTAGTCGCCGGTCGTGGGCCAGGCGTCGAAGTCATCCCACCCGACCGACCCCGCGGTGCCTGCTTGAAAGAGAAAACTCTGATCGGCCACCGCCACCCACCGGTTCGCCTCGTTGGCCTGGTCCCAGAGGAGCCGATCCGACCCGAGGCTGTGGTTGATCGTCACGCCCACGTCGTGCACGTTAGGGCTGGCCTGGCCACAGGTCACGTAAACGCGATACCAGCCCGTTTCAGGCAGATCAGGTTGGTGCGTGCAGGTCTCGTTTCGGGGCAGCGTCACCCAGCGGTAGCGGCAATCGCCGTCCGTGCAGCCGGGAGCGTAGCTGTCGTACTCGGAGCTGCCGTCCATGCCCGAGTCAGTGTAGAAGGGGGCCCCGTCGTCGGTCTCGACAATGTGTTCGGTGACGCCGACGTTCTCGATCAGGCGCGTGCGCCTGATCCCCTTGGCGGCGCTCGCGTCCCCGGGAACAGTCCGCCAGCGGTGCACAATGCCGTAGGCGGAGCCGCGGGCCTCGTAGACCTCGTGCTCGCCCCAGCCGTCGCTGGAGAGATACAGATAAGTATGTCCGCCGGAATCATCGCTGTAGCGGTAGACGATGGCGTCGCCATAGAGCAGGTCGGCCCGGTCGACCTCGTCCCAATAGGCGCCGGGCGTCTGGATCAGGTGGTAGGTCGAGTAGGGGCCGTGGTAGTTGACGCGGTAGGGGGTCCAGCGGGTCAGCGACCACGATTTGCAGACGAACCCGGAGCAGTCGGCCCCGCCGAAGTCGCGGTCGTTCGGGTCCCAGTTTCCGCCGCCCCAGACATAGGGCGAGCCGATCGCGGTGGCGCCGTAGCTGACGATGTCGCGGCGGGTCTTGTAAGGTATCTCGGCCCGCGACATCTCGGTCACCAGGGCTGCCACAAGCACAAAACTCGCCCAGCGCCAGGCGCTCATCGTGATCTTCCCCCCTTCGCTGGCGTGGCTAGCGGCCAACGTACGAAGCGCACGCCGTCCTCGGTCGTCTGCATCTGGACAATCTCGCCCGAGCGCGAGACGAACAGCTTGCGGTAATGGTCAGTGATGTAGGCATTGGGCATGCGGATCAAACCGGCGATCTGTTCGCCCGGTTCGAACCCCACCAGCACGATGTCCGTCTTCCACGGATCGCCGTCCGGCGTGGACCGGCACGCGGTAGCCAGATACAGCCGCCCGCTGTCGTCAGATTCCAGAGCGACGATGGACGCGACCTGTCGGTCAAACCGCAATGTCGTGGATGTCTCGCCCTGAACGATTACATCCCGCGTTCCGACCTTGCGGGCTTGGACAGTGCCACGGTTGAAACGCAACGGCCGGCCCGGCAGCGTAGCGACGACTGCAGCCGGTGCCCCGAACTGCCCGCGCGCCGCGGAGAGCTCGTAGACTCGGCTGTGTCGCTCCTCGACCCACACACGATCGCCCGCGACGAAGATCGCGGAGCACAGCCCAATCGACGCGGGTAACTCGGCGTGAGCCAGGAGCTCTCCCGAGGGGGAAAACGTCTTGAGCTCGCGTCGCACGAAGGCGTCGAGCACGGTGACGTTGCCGCGATTGTCAACGCACATGAGGTCGGCGGTCCGCGTCCCGATGGGGATCTCGCCCCGGAAGCTCCCGTGCCGATCGAAAAGCTGCACACGCGCGTTGACCGGGTCCAGCACGTACAGGGTGTCGTCCGTGACGGCGAAGTCCATCGGGCCGGGCCGGGAGGCCTCGTCTACCTTGCCGAACTCGCCCGGGCCCGGACCCCACCGACCCTGGACGAGCACCTCTGCCTGAGCGGGGATGACCTGTTCGTCTATCGCCGGGATCCGCAAGATCTGGCCGAGCGCCTGCGGCGCCAACTGTGATGCGACCGAGAAGACCAGCGTGAACAGGCAGGTTGCGATCCGATATCTCCCTGGCCTCATCGGGTTCACCTTGCCGCAACGAAATTACCCACCCCACCGCGCACCGGGCGGTTCGCAAGACCCCTCACGACATACTCATGATAGCCGGAAGGGCTTGTCACATCCATCATAAAGGAGAACTGCTGCCGAGGGGGCGGTATGTTGCGGCCCTCACGTGACGCTGCTGAAGCCGGCGCGCTTACCGTCATCGTCAGAGTGTGCGCACGTCCTGATATGCGGTGCCGCCGCGTATTGAAGGGGCGTCGATCTGCAGCGCTTTTCCGTCAGCACCGGAATGCGCGCAAAAAAGGAGACACGCCGCGCTCGTCGGGACGCGCCTCTTGATTGGCGTGGTCGCGTGCGCTTACTCGCACGTATCGCCGTAATGGCCCAGCAGCTCGGCCAGATCGCTCAGATCGACGTCCCCGTCGCCGTCGAGGTCGCCGTCGCTGTAGGTCATGCCGCTGGTTTCGCCATAGTGTCCCAGCAACTGAGCCAGGTCGGCCAGATCGACGTCGCCGTCGAGGTCCAGATCGCCCGACAGCGTGATCGTGAAGCTGATGCTGGCCGCGGTGGTGTCGATTGTGGGTTCGATCGCGGGAGAAAAGTCGGGCGGATCGTTGCGCTCGAGCAGTACGTTGGCCACGGCGTCGGCCAGCTCAAACGCGTACGCTCCACACGCGGTCGGGGCCGCGAAGCTTCCCGACACCAGGAGCTGCGGCGTGCCTTGGCCGACGCCGCCGATGACGTTGGCATTCTCAGCAATGCCCGAGCCGGACGGCATGGCCTGGCCGAAGGTGTTCTGTCCGCCGCCCAACTGGACGAGGTTCATCTGTCCGGGCTCGCCGCGCTGGACGCCGACGTAGCCCGTGACCGGGTCGGTCTCGCCGGGGTTGCAGATGCCGGCGGGGCGGCTGAAGTTGGTCATCGGGGCGGGGACGCCATCGCCGGGCGGAATGTCGAGAAGGCCGGGATTGTCGGGGTCCTGCACCAGGTCACAGGTCACAAACGCGAGCCCCTCGTTATCACCCTCTGAGACCGTGAAGATGATCTGCCAGTTGACCGTAGCGCCGGGCTGCACTACCTGACCGTGCTGGGGAGAGTCGAGCGTAAGCGTAACGGTTTGCGCCGTCGCGCCGGCCACCATTCCCAGGACCAGCATTGTTGCGAGCAGCTTATCGGTTCTCATCTGTTTGCCTCCGTCGATTGCGGCACATCACTCGCCTTGCCCGGGGCCGGTGATCCGCGGCGCGAAGAAGTTCCAGTCAGTCCAGTCAATGTCTTCGTCGTCGTCCGAATCGAACACGATTCCATTAAACGGGAGCCCGCCGGCACCGGCGCCGGTGTAGCACCGCTGGAACCAGGCGATATCGTGATTGTCTTCATCGTCGTCGCCGTCGACGTCCGAGCCGTCGAATCGGTTGAGCACCACGGCCTCGCAGGAGTCCATGTAGACCGTGCCGGTCATCGCCGTGCCCTTCTCGATGAGGTTCGTAAACCGGGTCAGGGCGCTTGAGCCGGACGGCATGGTGTAGTCGATCGTCAAGGGGATCCAGGTGTCCTGGGGAGCGCCCGGATCGATGGTGTTGTCCGGACCACCGATGTCGATGTCCTCCGGCACACCGCCGACCGCCCACTCCACCTTGACGCCGGCGCGGCCGGTACCGGTGAGTTGCTCGTCGTCCGGTGTGTAGAGGTAGGCGCTGATCAGCAGGCTTTCCTCGGGAGTGACCGTGATCTCCTGGTAGACGCCCGCCACGTCCTGGCCCGTCGCTCGGGCGATGCAGATTCCCTCGTAAGCCGGCACCTCGAGACAGCTCTTCCGGGCTTCGGAGACGGACGAACTGAATTCCGTCCAGTTAGCAAGCCCGTTCGGGCCGCCGGGCCCCAGCTCGAAGCTCGCGTTGAGCAACTGGTTGGTGCCGGGCGCGCTGCCGCGCTCCGCAACGGCCCAGTCGAAGTGCACGGCGCCGGAAGTCTCTTGGTTGCCGGTGTAGATGCAGACGATGCGCGCAACAGTGGCCTCCGGGGGCACCGTGGTCTCCAGCTCGACCAGCGTCCATTCGTTGGGGTTCGCGGTCTCGTCGAAAGCGAGATTCTCCTCCGGCGGCGGCACGTCCACGTTCGCGTCAAACTCGAGCTTGATCCCGACTTGAGAGGTGCCGGTCAGCGGATCGCTCGAAGGGTTCAGCGCGTAGGCGATCATGTAGAGGTGATCGCCGTCGTTCAGCACGTGCATGTTCTGGAACAGCCCGGAGTAAGCCTCGCGGGTGCCCAGCTTCAGGCTCGCGATCCCGTGCTCGGCGACGTCCTCGGACTTCTCCTGGTCGTTGAAGCCGACCCAGTCGTCGATGCCCATCGTGCTCTGTCCCTCGCCCACGCCGGCGGTTTCAAAATCGCCGTTCACCAGCTGGTTTGGGCCGTCGTCGATGGTCGCTTGGGCATCGTCCCAGTATGCGGCCCCCAGGATGTCCCCGGCACTCCAGCGCAGCCGACAGGTTACGCGCACCTTGGCGGTATTTGCCGGCGCCGCAAGCGGCCCGAGGAGGGCGGGGATCCAGGTATCCGCCGGCGAATCGGCATCCAGCACGTATGTGTCGTATATGCTGATCGTGCCGCCGAACAGGTTCAAAAACTCGAGCACGAGTCCAGCCTCTCCGCTGCCGCGCAGCTTGTCGTTGGCCGGGCTGTACAACTGCACCGAGGCCGTCACGTTCTGTCCGGGCGAGACGCCGGTCACCTCCTGGTAAGCCCCGGCGCTGGTGTTGTCCCCGTCACCAAACGCCTTGAGCGCGTGCCCGTCTCCCGGCGGGACCAGGTTGTATGCGTCGGAGCGCTCCACGTTCACGCCGAACTCGGTCCACTCGGCCGCGACCTGCGGATCGATGCCGCCGGAACCCGGCCCGAGCTCCATACTCCCGTTCTTGACGATGTTCTGGCGGGCCAACAGGGCAGCCGGTGCGATCAGACCCGCGATCAGTGCAAGTGCTGCTGCTTTCCGAAGCGTCATACGGCTTTCCTCCTCACCGAAGATCTGCCGCCATCGCCCCCGCGATGGTTCAGGCCGTGCGACCTGTTGGGCGGACCGTCCTCAGGCTCTACGGCAACGCGTTGAATCCCTCCCGTGTCAGTCCCCAGGCATAAAACGGTCGATTGCCATAGCTGTCGTAGTCTTTCGGCGAATAGTTGGGACTCACTTCCTGTGGATCGAGGTATCGTTCCCGCTCGATGCGTTCCACGTGGCAGTCCAGGAACACGAACTGGTTGGCTCCGTCGTGCCGCGGGTTCGTCGTTTCCCACACGGCGTCGCACATCAGCACCGCGAAATTAGGGAAGGGGATCTTGTCAACCACGCCGCCGCTGATCTGCGGGACGGGCTGCCCACCGCTGGAGGCGTTCCAGCTCCAGTCGTTAAACCAGTACTCGGTGTAGAGGGGGGGGATCTTCGGTCCCGGGTAATCGGTCGGGTTGATCTCGGGCCACCAGCCTTTCCGATAGGCCTCCAGGTAGCGGTCGTCCGCCTTGAACACGGTGTAGTAGCTGGAGAATTCGTTCTCCGTTTCTTCGTAGATTTTTACGGAATTCTCATCGCGCGCGTTCGGGCAGATGTAGATCGACAGATCCTTCAGATACGGCCAGAGGTCGAAGATCTGATGGTACTGGTAGAAGGGCGCGTTGGTAGGCTCCCCGTTCGCGTCGTTGGGTGAGCCGAGAATGTACGGCAACCGGCCGTTACAGTCCTGCGTGTAATACGACGTGGCCAGGCCCAACTGGTGCAGGTTCGAGAGGCAGACGGAGTCCCGCGCCTTGGCTCGTGCTCGCTGAAGCGATGGCAGCAGTACCGCGATCAGCATCGCAATGATCGCGACCACAACCAGCAGCTCGATCAGCGTGAATCCGCGGGCGCGACAGGTCTCGTCCGTGAGCGTGTGGGCCTTCATGGGTGTGCCGTCCTGTTTCCGCTGTCACCCCTCCACGCACCGGCGGCACGCGCCGCAGCCGCCCCCCTCGGGACCGGTCACGGGCCGACCTTGGATACCTATCGCTCTAGATTATACGCTGCCAACGGCGATCGGATTGCCGCCAGATCAGCAGCGGCTAGCGCCTTCTGTTACGAACCACGACCAGGCCTGCGAGGGCCAGCAGAGCCAGACTGGCCGGCTCCGGAACGTAGACCATGTTCTCGAAGTCCATCTGACCCCAGTTCCCCGGGATCTCGCTGTTCACCAGGGCCATGAAATACCCGCCGACGCGCGCGTCGTTCAGGATGCCCCACAGCCCGTACGGCGGATCCTCGCCAGGATTGCCCATGTCGAACTCGAGAACCGG
>CAZDTB010000107.1:0-12180 GCA_964508075.1 uncultured Planctomycetales bacterium | reverse complement strand
GACCCGGCACAAGATACCCGGCTTATTAGCGAGAAAGACGGAGAATTGCGTATCCGACTTCAGAGCGCTGGTGTTGCTCATGGCTCGACTCCTGAGATCACGTTCCAGAACGGCGTGCCGCGGACCCGCTCGAGTGTAACCCACCGCCAAGATGGCCCTCGGACCGCAGGTGGGTTGACGGGTGAGCCGCCACGACTAATGGCTTTGCTCGCCACGTTGGCACCGGAAGGCCCGAACCTTCACCTCTACGATTCGGCCCGCGATCGCCGCGGTCGCGGGACAATCTCGCGACTCCACCTGTCGCGGCTGGTTGTCCTCGGTTGCGAAACATGCTGACGCCATGCTAACGAGAGAACCGGCCGGTAACGACCTGCCCCCCGACGACTATTGAGTATATCGCTGAACACGCGGATCGACTACTGCCAGCCGGGATGCCCGGGCTGGGACTAATGCGTCGTGGGCGAAGATCATCCGGATTCCCGAGTGCTGATTCGCGAGATCCGGGCCTAGAACAGCTGCCCTCCGGGCTTGTCCTCGATTGGTTCTTCATACGCGTTTTCCCCTACCCCCGAGCACCACTCAAAACCCCGCGTTGCTCGGTTTCCACTGGTCCGACAGACGCTAGAATACGCCGGTCAGCTCAGTCCACACTGCCCAGGGAGGTTGGCTATGGCCGAGCAGCTCATCGGCAAAGTGACGCACTATTTTGGCAAGGCCAAGGTGGCCGCCATCCAGATCACCGACGGCGAGCTCCGCGTCGGCGATACGGTCCACATCGTCGGCCACACTTCGGACTTCACCCAGCAGATCGATTCGATGGAGATCGACCGCGCGCCGGTGGAATCGGCAAAGATCGGCGACCACATCGGCGTGCAGATCGTCGAGCATACGCGTGAGCATGACGAGGTCTACCGGGTGCTGCCGGATTGACCGACCCAGCCGGATTGGCCCCGTCTGGCCGCCAACAAACCGGCGGCGCGCCCGGGGCTCTGGTCGGTGAGCGTCGGTAGTTCCCCCGCCTGGGTCGCTCGGCTCGACCTCTGCTTCATAGTCTCACACTTTCGGACAAAAGATGCTGTGTGGCACGGCCGTGTCGGCCGTGATAGCGTAGGCACCAATCCGAATACGGACGAGACAGTCATTACGCCGGCGGTTGACGAGGGCATCGTCGGTGACGATCCTATTCGAGAGGAGCAGAGATGCATGGAATGAGGCGGTTCAGCCTGATGTCCTGCGGGATCGTCCTGACCGGGGCCGTCTCGGCGGTGTCTGTGCCGGCGGCCCGCGCGCAAGAGGCGGAACGCGACCTGACACCGTTCGCGACCGTGCCCTTTGTCGACAAGGCCTTCGGGTTCGAGCTGCAAGTCCCGGCGGGGTGGAGCTACGACCGGGCCGGCTTCTTCGGTCCGGAGGGGTCGTTGGGATTGCTGCGCGGCGCTTCGCCCGGCGGGCGGGCGACGCTTCAGATTCTCGTCTTCCGCGAGCCTCAGCTGCCGAGCTTCCCGGAATGGATCGACTTCTTCTGCCAGCAACTCGGCCGCATCAGCGGGACCAAACGCGTGCAGGTGAAGGGGGAGACCGGGACGGAGCGTCCGGCGGCGTACGTGGTCGCGGAGGCACAGCTCGGGATCGATCGCACCCGGACGCTCTACTACTGCGTCCAATTCGATCCAGACACCACCTGGGTTCTATCGCAGGCCAGCGCGATCAGAGCTCTGGCGGACGAAGTGGAAGGTGACGGGGGCGACAGCGCTCGCGAGGTGCACATCCCAACCGAATTCGCGTACATGGCCAAGACGCTGCGGGTGTTCTATGACCCGGCGACGGCCCGGCTGATGGCTGCTGCGCTGCAACGCGGGAAGGATTACCTGGCCCGTTATCAACTCCAGGAAGACGTCCGCAAGCTGCGGATCGACGGATTGGTGCGTTACTACGAGATCCGCGTGGCCGGCAAGCCGATCGGCTACTTGACACGGCAGGCCACGCGCGAGGACGAGCCCTTGCAGCACGCCGGGCGGTCCTCGAGCGCGAAGGAGGGACTCCGCGTTCGCGAGCGTTCCTACCGTTTCGCCGACGATCGAACGGTACGCTTCAGCAAGATCGACCTGTTTTCGAGCCGCGATGCGGAGACGGACCTTTATGAGCTGTGGGAGGCTGAAATCCCGGCGGCCGACGCGGATGGCGCCGCCGTCTTCGTCACCCGCGACCAGTGCGTACGAGAGGGCAACGCGCTGTTTTCGACGCTTACAACCAGTCGGGATGAGGCTTATCCAGAGCCACGCCGCCCGCTGAAACTCGACGCGACCTACCTCGGGTTGGCGTGGGCGCGGCTGCTGCCGGCCCTGCTGGGGCCGGAGCGGCGAGAGATGCTCGCGTTCACGGTATACGATTCTGAGACGCGAACGCTGATCACACACGTGATCAGGTCTTTGGGGGAGAAGCCGCTGCCGGGGGCAACCGGCACGAAAGCATACGCCTTTGAAACGTGGGCCGGCTTTGTTGAGCAGCCAGGCGTCGCCTATACGGACGCCGCCGGGACCCTGCTGCGCTACGAGGCCGGACAGTTGGTGCTCAGGCTCTCGACTGAGGCGACGATCGAGCGCGAATTTGGCCGGCGGCGCGACGCGGCAAACGTTCGCCTACAGCAGGAGCAGCAGAAACCCTAGCCTTTTGCACACGTTCGCATCAGTTGCGGTGCACTCCCGGCCAAACCGGCCGTAAGAGCCCAGCCGCCAATCCGAATACGCATCGGATCCGCTGTCCTCACCGGCGCGTCGGGATTCGGATCGTCCAGGCGAAGGGCGAATCGGTGCGGACACGCAGGCCATGGATATAGACCTCCTCGCCTGGTCGAACGTCCTCGAGCGCCAGGCCGACCTGATCGAGGGTCCAGACACTGGCACGATTCAGTTGCAGAATCACATCGCCCGGAAGGATGTTGGCGCGCTCGGCCGGGCTGTCTTGCTCGACCTCGTCGACAAAGACACCTACGTCGCGAGGCAGATCGTGCTTACGGCGGGTGACGGCGTCGAACTCGTCCAGCTTGGCGCCGAGCAGCCGCCGAGCCAGCCCACGTCCATCAGGCGGCGGGATGGGCTGGAGCGTGAGCTCGGCCTCGCGTTTCTCATCGCCGCGGCGATATGAAACCCGAATGGTCTGCCCGGGCTGCTGTTCGAGCAGGTGGACGCAATAGTCAATTGCATCTCGGACTGGGTCGCCCTGGAAGTGCGTGATGCGGTCGCCGGGACGCAAGCCGGCTCGTGCCGCCGGGCTGTCAGGGTGCACGGCCCGGACTCGGGCATTTGGCCCCTCGACCTCGAGCCCGAAGCGGACGCGCTGGCTGCGCTCGATGTCGAGCATCACCGGCAGCAGATCCCACAGGCGATCGACGGGGATGGCGAAGCCCACATTCTGCGCGTCACCGCGGATCGCGGTGTTGATCCCGATCAGCTCGGCGTTGACGTTCAGGAGCGGGCCGCCCGAATTGCCCGGATTGATGGCGGCATCGGTCTGGATCAGCCCGCTGTACTTCAGATCCCGGCTGAAACGCAGCTCGCGCTCGAGGGCGCTGACGATCCCGGCCGTGACGGTGTGTTGCAGTCCGAGCGGGTTCCCGATCGCAACGACGGTCTCGCCGACCATGATGTCTGCGCTGCATCCGAGCGCGATATACGGCAAGGCTCGCGTGCTGTCGATCTTGAGCACGGCGAGGTCGTGCTCGGGATCGGAGGAGACGATCCTGGCCTCGGCGGTTCGCTCGTCGGCGAAGATCACGTGCACGTCGGAAGCCTGGGCGACAACGTGGGCGTTCGTGACAACGTAACCGTTTTCGTGAATCACCACGCCGGATCCGACACTCTTGATCTCGTGCTCGTGGACGAACGGTCGGCCGAAATCGAAGACGTCGTCCCAGAGCCGGCCCGGCCGAAGCGCGCGGACCCGCTGGATGCGCGTGGTGCTGATGTTGACCACGGCGCTGCGGCACTGCTCGAAGACGTCGACGACCGGCGAGCGGCGGCTTTGGCGCTCCGGCGGGTCGGCCGCGGTCGTCCCCGCCAGTATCGCGACACAGCTCAAAGCGATCAGGCCTCGGGCAACGAGTCTCATTCGGGATTCACCTCTGACGAAGGGCCTTGGGCTCACTCACTGGACGTTGGCCTGGGTCTCAAGCTGTCAATATTGTACGCGCGCGACGAGGATGTGGCAGCATTCGCGGCGGGCGCCTTGATATCGGCCCGGAAAGCGGCGATAATGGACGGTTCAGATTTTGACAAGTGAGCGCGGGAACAGGTGGAGAGCGTGTATGGGAGCATGGCTCCAGGCATTGGCCGCACTTCAGGATATTGAATTGCAAATCGTCGACATCCGTCGGCAGTTACAGCGCAAGGAGCGTCGGCTCAACGCCCAGCGTCGAAAGCTGAAGGCCGCCCAGGAAGCGATCGAAACGGAGCGAATCAGCGTCCGCAAGAGCCAGTCCGAGTTTGACACGCTCGACCTGGACATCAAGGGTCGCAGCGCGAACATCGAGCGCCTGCGCGAGCACCTCAACACGGTCCGCACCAACAAGGAGTACGCCACCGTTCTCGCCAGGCTAAACAACGAGAAGGCCGATGTGAGCCGGCTGGAGACCCGGGCGCTGCAAATCATGCAGGGAGTTGAAGCCCGCAAGCGGGAGCTGGCCGAGCACAAGCAAGCCGAATCGGTCGAGGCCGAGCGCCTGGAAGACCTCCAGGCGCAGCTCGACCAGGCGCAGGGGTCCTTTGCGGGCCGGCTGGACCGGCTTCAGAAGCAACGCCAGGAGGCGGCCGACGGGGTCGAGCCCAGAACGATCACGTTGTTCAACCGTCTCTCGGAGCGCTACGAGGGTGAGGTGCTGGCGGAAGTCGAGCGCACCAACCCGCGCAAGGACGAATTCATATGCGCGGGCTGCCACATGTCGCTGCGTGTGGAAGTCGCCAACATGCTGAAATCCCGGGATGAGATCGTGACCTGCAAGAGTTGCGGGCGGATTTTATTCATGCACTCCGACACATAAGCAGGTTGAGCGTGGGATTGATTGTGCACGTTGACGGGGGGGCGCGCGGCAACCCGGGCCCGGCCGGGGCCGGCGTGACGATCAGCTCCGACGACGGCACGCTGATTCACGAGGGGGCCTACTTCCTCGGCCACCAGACCAGCAACGGGGCCGAATACCACGCTCTGATTCGGGCTTTGCAGCGCCTCCAGCGCTGCAACACCGACACGGTCACCGTCTTCTCGGACAGCGAGCTGCTGGTGCGGCAGATCACCGGCGCCTATCGCGTCAAGAGCCCCAAGCTCGCCCGACTCTTCGAGCAGGTGCAACTCCTGCTGCTCAAGATTCCCTGCTGGAACATTCGGCACATCCCGCGCGAGGAGAACCGCCGGGCGGACGACCTCGTCAACCTCGCGATCGATCGGCGGCGTGACGTGATCGTGTTTGACGAGGCTCCCGCCACCCCGCAGGCCGCGGTAAGCTCGAGCGCCGACGGCGAGACCGAGCCGGAAGGCACCGCCGAACAAGGCGCCAGTACCGCCCCCCCACCACCGGCTCCCGGTACGACCGACGCCAGAGTGGCGGAGACTGATACGGTTCACCGGGCCCGCGTGACGCTGGCGCGCCCCCCGCAGCCGAACGGGTGCCCGGCGGGGACCTGCCCGGGCGAGCCCTTCACGGTCGAGCACACCCTACCGGAGGGGCTCTGCATTCACGCCGCCCACGCGCTGGTGCCCACGATTCTCGCCGTCCTGAACACCGAGCCGGCCGAGTTCGCCGCCGTTCCCACGCTGACGGTCCGGTGCATGCGACCGGAGTGCGGGGCGGCGTTTCACGTCGCGCCAGCGCCCCGCTCGAACGGGGCCGCGCGCCGAGAGGGGTGATTCCAAGCCGGTATCGGTCTATCAGCATTGGCGTGCGCACGAGCTCCCCCGCTAGCGCAGCGCCCGCTTCAGTGCTCGGCGCGCCCTTTGCACGTCGTCGGAGTTCCGGAAGCGCAGATACGTCACCGAGCGACCTCCGATGGCGGCGGCCGACAGGCCGCGAAGATTGAGCCCTTCATCCCCCAGGGCGCGGGTGATCAGCTCGCCCAGCCCGGGTCGGTTCGGCCCCTCCACCCGCAGGGCATGCATGCTGGCGGCTTTCGAGAGTTCCGCCTCGGCTGCCGCCCGGACCTGCGCCGGTCCCTTCAACGGTGCCATGAAGACCACCGCTCTTCCGCGCTTGTCGTGGCGGGCAATCACGAACTCGAGGTTCGCGCCGGCCTTCGATAGCACCGCGAGTCTCTTCATCAGAGCCCGCGGCCGGTCCGGAAGCCCGCCCACCCAGATGTCGACCTTGCCGATCTCGAACGCCATCGTGTATCTCCTCCGAGACGTGCCCGCTATTGCACCACCAGACACTGTGAGCGGAGAGTATCCGTTGCCCAAAGGACCGGCAACCGGAAGAAGCGCGTTCCCTCCACTTAATCTGGATCAGTGAGCAGCACCAGAGCCGATGGCGTGTGCCAAGCCGCCATACGTGGCCATTACTCGAAGACGCGTTCAACCTCGATCCCCACACCTTCGGTCAGCCTTACGACTAGGGAAGCCAGACCTTCGGCAGGATCGTCAAAGCCGGAGCCGGTGACAGTGCCCCTCGGGGCTGGGCGAGGGGCGGCGGCGCGCCGGCGAGCACGTGCCGCTCGACGCGGCGCTCCCGTGAGAACTTGGGGCTGGCACGGTCGCGGCGAAGGCGTGTGAACAAGCGCCGCTGCAAGAACCGAGTGAGGGACAGCAAGCGGCGGTGCGCTGAAAGCGCATCCCGCAACTGCGGGCGGGACCGGTCTCGTACGTGCTTGGCGTGCGGTGGTCGGCAGGACGAGCTGGTAGTGGCGGAAGTCGACGAAGTCTCGGGCACGCCAAAAACGGGGGTGACTTTGCGGAAAATGGGCTTGACAGCCGCGGGCATGATTGAATAAAATGCCGGAATTGATAGTTTACTCATTACAGGTATGCCGATGAGAGAGAAAGGCCCGCGGCAAGCTGCGTTGATGCAACTGGTGAAGCGGCGGAGTGTGTCGAGCCAGCAGGAAATGGTCCGGCTCTTGCAAAAACACGGTTTTCGCGTGACACAATCGAGTGTCAGCCGTGATGTGCGCGAGCTCGGGCTCGTCCGGGTCGAGGGTCGCTACGTGCCGGCGGGGCGTCTCGGCATGGAAGGGGCGCAAGACGCGAACGGGCGTCTTCGGAATGAATTAATCATTTCCACCGAACCGGTCGGCGCAAACCTGATCGTCGTCAGGACCCCGCCCGGAGGGGCCAATGCCGTCGCGGTCGAGCTGGACGCGAGACAGGTTCCGGAGATCGCCGGCACCGTTGCCGGGGATGATACGATCTTCGTCGCCGTCCCAAGCCGCTGCGCACAGGGCCGCGTGCTCGCCCTGCTCGGGGGCGCGCGCCCCAGGCATCCGCGAGAATGATGGCGTCATGAGAGTGGCAACGGCTGAAGGAACCTTGGAGCGCCTATCAAAACCGGGTGGCACGGGCGTCTCGCCCGTGTCGTCACCGGCGGGACGCCGGTGCCACCCTAGTGTAGTGTCTCACAAATACGATACCGTGGTGGGGCAGGCCTCCGTGCCTGTCACGGCGGGCAGGGACGCCCGCCCCACCTCTACAGAAGGTTGCTTGTTTCTGAGACAGTACCCTAGTTGTGTTAGGCCCTTTTAATGTGAGTGGAGTCTAATGAACGCAAAGCCAAAAGCAGTCCTGGCGTTTTCCGGCGGGTTGGACACGACCTACTGCGCAGTCTGGCTGCGCGAGCAGGGCTACGAGGTCCATACCGTCACCGTGCAGACCGACAGCGACGCGGATGAAATCGCCGCGATCGAGCGGAGGGCCGGTTCACTGGACGTGGCGGAGCATCGAACGATCGACGCACGCCCTGAGCTGTTCGACGACTATCTGCGCTACCTGATTTTCGCGAACGCGCTCCGCGGCGAGGTGTATCCACTGAGCGTGTCGGCGGAGCGGATCGTACAGGCCAAGCGGTGTGCCCTGTATGCGGTCGAGATCGGGGCCGCCGCGCTGGCGCACGGCTCGACCGCGGCCGGAAACGACCAGATCAGGTTCGATGTGGCTTTCCGGGTGTTTGCGCCGGAGCTGAAGATCGTCGCGCCGATCCGAGAGCAGGAGCTGACGCGCGAGCAGGAAGTGAAGTATCTGGCGAAACACGGGGTCGAGGTCCCCGCGAAAACCGGGACGTATTCGATCAACCGGGGTCTGTGGGGTACGACCATCGGCGGGGGCGAAACACATCGCAGTGACGGCGTGCTGCCCGAAGAAGCCTACGTGCGAACACGGCCACCCGAGCACAGGCCGGCAACCGGCGCCGACGTCGTCATCGGGTTCGAGGCCGGCGTGCCGGTGGCGCTGAACGACGAGAAGATGGATCCGGTGCGTCTGATCGACGTGCTCGACGAGCTGGCGGGGCGGCATGGCGTCGGGCGCGGGGTGCACGTGGGCGACACGATCCTCGGCATCAAAGGACGCGTCGCTTTCGAGGCACCGGCCGCGACGGTGCTGATCGCCGCCCACCGCGAGTTGGAGAAACTGGTCCTGTCGCGCCAGCAGTTGATGTGGAAACGCACGCTCGGCGACCTGTACGGGGCATTCACGCACGAAGCACGCTTTTTCGATCCGCTGATGCGCGACCTCGAGGCGTTTCTGGAGTCCTCGCAACGTCGCGTCACCGGCAGCGTGCGCGTTCGGCTGCTCGCCGGTCAGGCGACGGTGCTCGGCGCCACCAGCCCGTTTTCGCTCCTGAACCCGGAGGTGGCCCTGTATGGGGAGCGGGCTTCGCTCTGGAGCGGGGCCGAGGCGGCCGCGTTTGCCAAGGTCTATGGCTTGCAGGATTGGCTGCTGGCGCGGGTGCAAAACCAAGGGAGTCGCGCGAATGCGGGTGTGGATTGACAAGATCGCCTCGGCGACGGGCAATGTTCAGTTGCGGCGTGACGCCCGTCTCACGGCCGACATTGTGGCGCGCGAAGGGTACGTCGTGGCCGGGCGTATCCACGGCGACAAAGCGACGTACAACCAGCTTGAAGACCAGCACGGGCGCATGGTCACGCTGCACGATGGTGACGTGATCGCCGGCGCGCTTGGCCAGCGCAATGCGCTGCTCGGATACGCCGGGTATGTTCCGGACACACTGGCCGTCGGCGACCGGCTGCAACTGCTGAACCCGGGTGGCGTGATCGGCAGGTGCACCTCGGAGAATCCCGGTGTCGGGCGTCCGTTCGACGTGGAAATCCTCGGAAGCGTGCTGGTGTTTCCCGAGTTTGAGGGCCGCTCGGGCGTGCCGGCGCACGTCGGGATGAACGCGATCTCCCCGCACACCCAGATACTGCCGACGGTTCCCGTCGTATACGTCGCGGGAACCTGCATGAACAGCGGCAAGACCACCGCCGCCTGCCAGTTGATCCGACAGCTCGCCAAGCGCGGCATGGCGGTTGGGGCGTGCAAGCTGACCGGGGTCGCGCTGCGGCGCGACGTGCTGCAAATGCACGATTACGGTGCCCGGGTGGCGGTCTCGTTCACCGAGGCCGGCGTGGTGTCCACGAACACCGACAACGCCGTACGGGTCGCACGGGCGCTTCTCGGCCACTTGGCACAGGCCGATGCCGACGTAGTCGTCGCCGAGCTGGGAGATGGCATCCTCGGCGAATACGGAGTGGCGGAGATTCTCGCGGACGCGGAGTTGATGAACCTGGCGGTGGCGTTCGTGCTGTGCGCTAACGACCCCGTGGGGGCCTGGGGTGCGCAGCGCCTCTTACGCGACGACTTCCGCCTGACCATTGACGTGGTCAGCGGGCCGACCACCGATAACGCCGTGGGAACCTGCTACGTCAAGCAGCAGCTTGGGCTCGAGGCCATCAACGCCCGGACGCACGGAGCGGAGCTGGGCGAGTTTGTGGCGGGCCGGCTGGTCGGGCAAGCTGAACAGGGTGTGAGATGACCCGGCCGATTCATGTGGCGATCCTGGGAGCCAGCGGCTACGGCGCCGGAGAGCTGTTGCGACTCTGCACGCAGCACCCGGCCGTCGAGGTCGTGTCGCTCACGTCCACCACATACGCCGGTCAGTCGCTGGAGAATGTGCATCCGCACTTGCGCGGCTTCTTCGATCTGCGGCTGAGCGAGGCGATCGACTTCGAGCGGCTGCTGGACGCCGAATACGCGGTCATCTTCTCGGCGTTGCCGCACGGCGTGAGCGCCGCCGCGATCGACCGTCTGCTCAGTGAATGCGAACGTGATGATCGGGCAGACCGGCTGCGCGTGGTTGATCTGTCCGGCGATCTGCGGCTGGTGGACATTGAGAAGCACAGAGAGCACTACCCGGAGAGCCCCGCGTTGCCGGAGCGTCGTCGCGGGTTTGTGTACGGGTTGCCGGAGCTGTTTCGCGAGGAGGTCCGCGCCGCACGCTGCGTAGCCAACCCGGGGTGTTTCGCGAGCGCGTCGATTCTGGCCGCCGCGCCGCTCGCAACCGCTGCGTTTTCCGGCACGCTGGCGATTGACGCGAAGACGGGTTCGTCCGGCTCGGGTCGTCAGCTCAAAGATGCGGTGCACCACCCGACCCGGCACGCGAACTTCCGGGCCTACAAGCCGCTGGCGCACCACCACGAGCCGGAAATCCTGCAAGCGCTCGGCGATCCGCGCGGCCAGCGAATCAAGACCAGCTTCGTCGCGCAGAGCATGGACACGACCCGCGGCATCTTCGTAACAGTCCACCTGACGCTGCCGGAGCCGGCGGACACCGCGTCGATCTGCAAGCGCTACGCAGACTTCTACGCGGACAGCCCGTTCGTTCGCGTCGTCGAGGACTCGCCGGAGTTGCAGAACGTTGTTGGTTCCAACTTCTGCGACGTCGCGGCGGCCTGCCGCGATCGGCAGGTGATCGCGATGGCCGCGCTCGACAACCTCGTAAAGGGCATGGCGGGAACGGCGCTCCAGAACATGAACCTGATGTGCGGCCTGACGGAGACAACCGGATTGTGGACGCCGTCCTTACGGCCGGTGTAAGGCCGGCCCCGGGCGGGAACGAACGCGAGGCTTCGCGCAGCGAAAGGTGACAGCAATGCCAGTCGTCTCGGAAGGATCAATCGAATGAACGAGTCCCCGCTGGTCAACACCTACCGGCAGCTCCCGTTCACGCTCGTGTCCGGCCGGGGCACGCGCGTTTGCGATCAGCGCGGACGCGAGTACTGGGATCTGTACGGCGGACATGCCGTGGCGTTGCTCGGACATTCGCATCCCGCGGTGACGCGCGCCGTGGCCGAGCAGGCCGGACGGCTGACGTTCTACTCGAACGCGGTGCCGCTCGAGGTCCGCACACGTGCCGCCGACCGGCTCTGCGCGTTCGCCCCGGATGGCTTGTCGCGCGTGTTCTTCTGCAACAGCGGGGCGGAGGCGAACGAAAACGCGCTCAAGCTGGCGATCCAGCAGACCGGCCGGAAGCGCATCGCCGCGCTGAGCGGCGGCTTTCACGGTCGCACGCTGCTGGCGCTGGCGGCGACGTGGGACGAGAAGCTGCGCGGCCCATACGACGAACTGCTGTGCCCGACGGTTTGGCTGCGTCCCAACGTGCGGGAGGATGTGGGGCAACTCGACGAGCGCGTTGCGGCGGTCATCGTCGAACCGATTCAAAGCATGGCCGGAGTCGTCGAGCTGGACGGTGAGTTCCTCGCGGCCCTGCGCCGGCGCTGCGACTACGTCGGCGCATTGCTCATCTACGACGAGATTCAGTCGGGCATGGGACGGCTCGGACGGCCCTTTGTCGCCGGCCAATTCGGCGTATTGCCCGATCTGGTCACGCTGGCCAAGGGCATTGCCAACGGCGTACCGATGGGCGCCGTACTCATGACGGAGCGAATCGCCGACCGGGTTCAAAGGGGAGACTTGGGTACGACGTTCGGCGGCGGACCGCTGGCGTGTGCCGCGCTGTTGGCCGTGCTGGAGACCATTCAGGCCGAGCGGCTGGTGCAACACGCGGCAGAGTTGGGGGCACACGCGCAGGCGCGACTGAACGTCGGCCCCGTGCAACAGGTCGTCGGCCGCGGCTGTCTGATCGGCCTGCGCGTCAGCACTGAAGCACGAGGGCTTCAGGAAGCGCTCTTGCAGCGCGGCATCATC
>CAZDTB010000106.1:0-12194 GCA_964508075.1 uncultured Planctomycetales bacterium | reverse complement strand
CGGCGCCTGTCTTGGACTGCCTTCTATCGACGCATTCACTATCCAGAACCGGGACCGGACAACGTGTTTGGAACGGCGGACGACAATCTGAAGCAAGCTGTCGAATTGCAGTACGAGATCATCATCGTGCTGACGCAACGGGCTTCCGTGAACCACCGTTTTCCTCGTCAGAGATTGGGCTTGTCGGGAAACAACTTGACTGAATTCGAACAGCCGGCCGCTTGGAGCCCGAATGCCTCGGCGACGGACGATGCGAATGTGGGCAGCGACCGGTTGGCGCCGACACCGTGGCTTGTGATCTTCGACAGAAGCGATGCGAACGCGCTGCCGCTGTTGAATACAAGCGGTGTGTACGATACTACTCTGGGGCGTAATCGCACGCTCTACTACACTTTCAGGGATCCGCCAACGCTGACGTTCAGGTGTACGTCGCAGGTTGGCGCGGTGTTGCCGGTGGGCAGCGTCTTCATCCCCGCGTTCAACGACTTGCACTATCTCGACCCCGACACACCCTATCCCGACACGCGGGAGAGCGGATTCGTACCCGATGCGCCTACCACGCTGCCGATCTATGAAGTGATCGAGCGGCCCGACGCTAATACCGTCGTCGTCAAGAATAACGGTTACTATCCCTGGGTCTTGTCTGCCAATGCGAACGATACCCAGGCTTGGCCGGTCTGGGTCATTCCGCCGGCGTTTGCCGAGCGCGACTCCACCGGGCAGCCGGTTTACGAGCGCACCTCGCCGATTCTGAAGGTCATTCGGCGGACGGTCACGCTGCATGAGATCAACCGATGATGCGGGATTCAAACAGGCTGGCACGCCCCGCGCACGGACAAACGAGTTTGTCCGCGCCACCCGGAGTATGGGGTGCCACTGGCGGCTTGCCCGCCAGTGCCGGCACGGGCCGTGTGTCATTCCGAGCGCAGCGAGGAATCTTGCGTCGCTGGCGTGTGCGGCCAGGTTCCTCGGTCGCTTCGCTTCCTCGGAATGACGCTCGTCGTGACGACCGCGTCACCGGCTTCACGCTGACCGAGATGCTGGTGGCGCTGGCGGTGATGGTGCTGGCGCTGGCGATGGTTACCAGCGTTTTCAGCATCACGACCAAGACTGCCGCCACCTCGGCCGCCATCGCCGACGTCGAGGCCATCGCCAGCAACTTCGCCGACCAGTTGCAGCAGGACCTCGAATGGTGCGACCCGTCACAAAGCATTCTGGTCATCCACGGCCGCACGCAGGCCGCCGGCCTGACCGAGGACCAGCGCCAGGCCGGACAGTACTACCGCGTGATGACCGGCGACCCCGGGCTCGTGGATGCTACTCAGGATCCTCGCTTCACTATCACGCCCCCGCCGCAGTTCAGCGACCCGCGGGCCGACATCCTGATGTTCTTCACCAACCGTCCGACCGCCTCCAAAGCCCCGGCGGACAATCCTGGCAGCCTGTTCCAATGGTCCCTGTATCGCGGCGCCCAGCAATCGCCGATCCAGGTCGTCTACGGGCACGCCGCGCTCGATACCGCGGTGCAAGCCGGGGGCGGCTGGCAGTTTGCGAACGAATTGCAGCACATCGAGACGAACTCGTCGACGGACATCAGTCCGTTGCCGGCCAGCCGCTGGCACCTGGCTCGCCGGCAGGCTTTGCTCGATCCTAATACTACGAACGGTGACTTGCAGTACTACGGTTACCCGCGGCTCTGGCGCTGCTACAGCAACCCGAGTTCCGAGAGCGACTTGGCAGCCGACGCCGTGCGGTTCGACCACGTGCGGTACTTGCAGCAATTCCAGCCGCGCCAAAGCGCCACGGGCTTCACCGACTTGGCAACACGGAGTCCGTACGGTGTTCCTCCTTTCGGCAGCGGGGGCTATACGCCACCGGTGAACTTGTGGTGGGATCTCTCTTCAAGTGAACCCTATCTGATCCAGAGCGCACTATATTACGAAGGTGACCCGGCGAACCACCACGTTGCGACAGTGATCGAGCATCCGCCAGCCGCTTTGCAGGACAATCTGGGCGTACATCTGGCGCCGGGCTGCGTGTGGTTCCAGGTTGAGTTTCTGCTGCCGGAAGACCCGCGCAACGGGCGTGGCCATCCGTTATCGGACCAAAGACGCGACACACCACGCTGGGTCGCGGTCGAGGCGGGGCAAACCTACGTCTTCGTCCCCGACACCTCCGGGAACCGCGAACTGGTCGAGCGGCAAATCGTCGGGAGCGGAAACCCGGCCGACGCGCCGATCAGCGGCAGCCGGCTGGACACGTTTGCCCAGGTGGTGCCGCCGAGTGGTACCACACCGCTGGTGGACTACGCCGGGCTGAATACGTTGCGAAACCGCGAAGTCCGCATGTGGCCCTACGCGATCCGCGTCACGATTCGCGTGATCGACCAACGTGGCCGGCTGGAGGAGCCGATTGTCCGCAGCGTGGTGCAGCGCTTTGAGTGAGTGAGCACGAAAACCCGGGCCGAGCCGCGGGCTTTCAGCCCGAACGGCTCAGACCGGATCAAAACCGTAGCCAGTCAACTCGGCAAAGTCTGTTTTTACAAGACTTTACGTGCTTGCCGGGACGCGTGGGAACTTTGACCGAGCTGTTAGAATGTAGTCGGGAAAAGGCTGAGGCCGGGTGTGTAAGTGCATAATATGCGTACCGCAAGAGTGAAAAACCGACGCCGAGCCACCATCCTCCTGATGGTGGTCAGCCTGCTGGCCCTGCTGTTCGTGGTCGTGACCGGCTTTCTGAACGTGGCCCGCAGCAACCGCGCCATGGTCGTCGATGCCGGCCAGACCGATCTGATCGACGCCGTCGTCGACGACATGGACGACTGGGCCATCTCGCTGATCAAGGAGCAGATCGTCGACTCTGCGGGCAAGGTTCTGCCCGGCGGCAGCGGAGACAGCTACTCGTTCGAGGACATTGCCGGCTACCGCCATTCGAATTACCTCGCCGCCCTCGAGCCGATCTGGGATCCGGCACCATACATCCCCGCGCCGTTGGATTCGGGCAGTTGGGCCGTGCTGGGCCAGATCTGCTGGCCGGCGGTGACCTCGCTGGACGATGCCGTCGCCCAGCCAGCGGCCTTCCCGCTTTTCCGGCTCATCCTGGATTACGACTTCGATGACTCGGCCGTCCGCAGGCCCGACGTCCAGTGGAACGCCCGCAAGCCGTTTATGGATGCCGACGGCGACGGGGTGCCCGACTCGTCCTTCCTGCTCTGCGCGCCGGCGACCGAAGCGGCCAACACCATGGCGGGCACTTCGGTCCGGCTCCCGCGTTATGACCCGGCCGATCCGACCGGCGCTGGCGGCGCGTTCGTCCCGTTCCGCATCCCGCAGCCCATTTTTGCCGTTCCAGGCTACGGTGATTCGCCCCTCAGGGGCCACATGTGGATGCGCTACGCCGAGCACGCCCGTTACGAGGTGGCCATGCGGATCATCTCGCACGGCGGGATGGTGACGCTGGACTCGCCGACGCTCTATGACGGCACCACTGCGTACTCGCCGTTCAATCGTGAATTCACGATCAACCTGTTCGACGCGACTCTGAACGCGGGTGATGTGCCGATGCGGAACCAGTACTCTGCAGCGCAAGAGCATGGGCTGTTCGACGAGCTGCACGCGAATGCTGGTGCGATCGAGCCGGCGCTGCGCCGCCGGTTTCTGCTGCCCGGTCCGCCGCAGGACGACCAGGGCCGCCGAAGCGTTCCGTCAATCCTGGCCGAGCTCCAGGGTGAACTCGGCGGCGGATTCCCATACACGCTGCTCCCGCGCTTCTCTGGTGAGCCGGAGAGCACGGCTTGGCTCAACAACTGGCAGCGGCTCAACATCGGCGTGGCGCCGAACGGGGACCAGGACGAGCGGGCCTACTGGGCCCGGGCGGTTTCGCTCTCGGCCACCGACTTCAACACCAATGGCCTGACCGGCTGGATCGTGGACTACGACCGCCGACACGCCACCACCACGATCAACAACAGCGACGACCTGGCGCGGAAGCAAGTGCGGAACGATCCCGTGCCCTCGGCGATGAATGGAGCGGTGGATCTGGAGAGCACAGGCAACCGTGGTTCCACGTTCGAAGGCGAACTGAAGTTCTACCT
The DNA here is from genome assembly GCA_964508075.1 of uncultured Planctomycetales bacterium. Lineage (GTDB taxonomy): Bacteria > Planctomycetota > Phycisphaerae > UBA1845 > Fen-1342 > JALSRY01. Next base: position 8,101 of record CAZDTB010000106.1, on the reverse strand, counting down.
CGGAGAGATTGGCAAAGCCTTTGACCGCAACCTGCCCGGGACTGGACAATACCAGTATAACCACATTCGCGGCAGCGTAATTGTCCAGCGCCTGGCGCGATTGTATTTCGACATGCTCGGCAGCCATTCAAAGCCCACCGCGACCTCCACCGATGAGTGGGACAATGCCACGAATGACCTTCCGACGGCCGCGGACGGCAACCAGGCGGTGAGCCGCCGTCAGCAAGCGTTCATGCTGGCGGTCAACACGCTGGCGTTCGCAGCACCGCGCGACCTTGCGACATCGGCCACGCCGGGCTGGATCGATCCGGTTACGTATAGCGATGACCCGATGTATACGCCGCAGGATCCATCCGACGACGTCGTCTACATCGGGTATGCCCCGCAGCCATTCTTTACGGAGGCGATCGCGTTCAACGAGGCGCGGGACGAATCGAGCGATCCCGCTCAGATTTCGATTGCGGTTGAGATCTATAATCCGAACGACCCCTACGATGACGGGACTGGAACGGGCTGGGACGTCTTCGGCTTGTACCTGCCGCAGTTCGCGGTTTCGGTGGAAGAAGTAAACGGTAGCATGGTTGCCTGGCCGCTGACCGGTTGCGGGCCGATCGGGACCAATCCTAACCACCTACCTGGGCGTACCTTCACGTCGTTCGTGATTAAGCCGGATAACGCCAACTCGCACTTCGACTCGACCGTGCACGGTCCGGCAATACCGGTCCAGAATTCAACCGGGACCCTACTATCGCTCGACACCAGCAAGGACGATATCACCATCAAGCTCTTGCGTCAGCGCCGCAGCGATGGAGGCTGGTTCGTCGTCGAGCGGATCCAGGTTGGCATGCCGGTCCAGCAGCCAAGCGATGACAACGACGAGTGGAAGAGCGTCTACCGCGATACGAGCACGCAACGCGACTTCGCTACGACGCTTCCGATCTTCGGCGGGGACGCCGATGTCACGTTGCCGTTTGCCCGGTGGAATGTCGCGACGAATATTGTGCGTACGGCTGGCGCTCACGCTGACGGTTCCGCGGGACTTACCACACTGAACAATGCGAAAGCCCTGATGGGAACGGGAGTCGAGTTCGACCCGGATCTGGTCTTGGACCCCTTCAGTCCCGGCGCTCCGCTGTTTACGATGAATGCGGCGCCGGACAATTATCTGCCAATGTTCAACGACGCTTCGGACTTGCGTCCGCCGTCGTTTCCGACGGTGGGCTTCATGCTCTTCATTCCGCGTTTTTCGCACATGCGGGCGCCTGAAACGGAGACGCCTGTAACGGGCGCGATTCCCATGTCGTATACGCTGCTGAAGCAGTGGGACCACCATTCTTACTTGCCCATGCCCGGCATTGGCTACCCTGCCGACTTTGGCCATATGCCGATCTTCGACAACACCCAGGCCGTAGTTGGAGGGACCTACCTCGACACGGTGGGTGACCTTCCGTGGGGCCTGCTGGTTTTCGATTACTTCACGACGATCGACCCGACGCGGGACGTCAATGGGCCTAACGGAGACGACCCGGACGTCGACCCCTTACGCATTCCCGGGCGTATCAACATCAACACGGCGCCGTGGTACGTTCTCTCCAAGTTGCCCATGCTCGGCCCTCAGTCGGCCAGCGGTAACATCTTGCCAATTGTTCCACCCGGGGCAACGGTGACGGCTGAGTTTCCGTCGCCGTCCTTCTGGGATCCCTTCGTTGGCATGCTGGTCGGCGCCGGCGGTTGGAGCGGTGCCGCCTACACGACTCACCGGCAGTTGCTAACCGAAGTGATCGGTGGAACGTACAGTCTGGACGGGCGTGACATGCCCTACCTCGACACCAGCGACCCGGATGGGCGCTATCGGCTGGGGGCGTGGCTGGCACAATCCGCCGCGGCATATCGCGACGGGGTGCAGTACGTGCGGTTCAACAACGTGGATCCGTTCGGAGTGTATGCGGGCAGTCATTTGCGCAACGGGGCTGGGCAGTACCTGGACGCCACCGGCAACCTGGTGCCTAACGTATCACCTGGCTTGATTCCCCCTTATCGGTTGGAGAATCTGCCCGGTATGACCACGCCCCTGTACGGTCTGATTCGCGGGAGACTCCTTGCGGATCCAGACCTTACGCAGCCGGATCGACCCGACCAGTTCGGTTTCGTCACGCTGGGCGAGCTGCTGAATGTCAAGGGATTTGATTCGTCGCGCGATGACCAGTTGCCGCCCTTTGCGAGCGATACCGATGGAAACCCGATTACGCCGGACCTGACCACGTTGTTTCGCGGCGATTTTGTGAGAGCCGTCAGTCTGCTGGCGTTGCTCGATTCGCAGTATCTGACGACGCGGAGCAACACGTTCACCGTCTATACGAGCGTGATGGATCGTAAGGACCCGCAGGCCAGCCTACGCTCGCAGGTCACGGTCGACCGCAGCAACCTGTTGCCGCGCCTGACGTACGCGTACAGCTACTTCGACACGGCCCACGGCGAACCACGGGCGTGTAACCCGGACTATCCGCTGGACCCTGCGGTCTCGGACTACCCGCTCGCGCCGCTACTGCTTAACCTCGATACTGCCGATCTCATTCGCGAGACGCCGGTCCGCACCACGAATGAAGACGCCATGCCCCAGATCATCGCGCGGGAGCACGTGGGCTACTTCAACGCCCGCTACGATGACTAGCCCGAACGCCGACCCAAACTGAACAAGAGCCGCGGGCTCCAGCCCACGCCGGGTGCCACTGGCGGCTTGTCCGCCAGTGCTGCCACGCGTAACCCGTGTGGCCCGGCTGTGTCAGCCGGGTCCCGGTCGCTTACAATGCACCGCGACATGGCGGACGAACTCTCCCTGGCGATCGAAACCTCGGGACCGCACGGCGGCGTCGGCCTCGCGCCGGGTGCCACTGGCGGCTTGTCCGCCAGTGCTGCCACGCGTAACCCGTGTGGCCCGGCTGTGTCAGCCGGGTCCCGGTCGCTTACAATGCACCGCGACATGGCGGACGAACTCTTCCTGGCGATCGAAACCTCAGGGCCGCACGGCGGCGTCGGCCTCGCGCTCGGCGGCCGGACGCTCGGCCTGCGCCGGCTCGCCACCGATCGGCGACACACCGCCGAGCTGCTCCCGACTATCCGCGAGCTGCTTGACGAGCACGAGCGGCGGTTGATGGACGTCGCCGTCTTCGCTTACTCATGCGGACCGGGCAGCTTCACCGGGCTGCGCGTGGCGGCGACGGTGGGACGAATGACGCAGTCCGCCGTCGGCTGCCGTGTCGTGGCGGTCCCCACGCTGGAGGCAATTGCACGCAACGCACTGGCCCATCCGGATCGGCCCACGCGAATCGTCGCGCTGCTGGACGCCAGACGCGGGCAGGTCTATGCCGCCATCTTTGAGCGTGTTGATGCCGATACGCTGCGCTCCGTGACCGAGGCGGGCTTGCATGAGCCGAACGCGCTGCTCGACACAATCGAGCCGCCGTTCTGCATCCTCGGCGACGGCGTGAAGGCTCACGCCGAGGCGTGTGCGGCGTCGAAAGGCGCGGTGCTCGATGAGCCATACTGGCCGCCGTCCGTCGAGCATGTAATGGCGATCGCCCAACGGATGGCGGCGGAGGGCCGCTTCTGCCGACCCGAGGAGATCGTGCCGCTCTACCTTCGTCCGCCCGCGTGTGAGGAGGTCTACGTGCAGCGCCGCGCCGAAGCGCGACGGCGGCGGGGGGAGTAAACGTTGCGTGCGGAGCACTGGCGGATCCGCCGCGGCGGACCAGTGGCACCCGACGAGGGCTCATGCTCCCCGATTGCACTGGTGGACAAGCCACCAGTGGCACCCGTGTGTCGTCGAGAGTGACGAAAAGCCGCGAAACGGCTATAAGTACACATCTTCGAGTGCCCAACAGAACTGGCTGGGGGACCGGCCTCCGGCCGGTCGCTTGACAGGCCGGAGGCCGGTCCCCCAAGGTTCTGACAGGCGCTCTTAATAAGCGCGGGCAGTGTGGCACGGCCGTGTCGGCCGTCAAAGCGCATAGCTCGTCTGCAGACCCTGACCGCATCGTGAGGAAGCCAGCGACATGAGCGACCAGTTGATCGAATGCGTACCGAACTTCAGCGAAGGCCGCGATCTGTCCGTCATCAAGCAGATCACCGACCAGATCGAGTCCGTCGAGGGGGCCACGCTGCTCGACGTCGACCCCGGCGCGGCGACCAACCGCGCGGTGGTCACGTTCGTCGGCGCGCCCGAGCCGGTGCTCGAAGCCGCGGTGCGCGCCGCTCGCAAGGCCAAAGAGCTGATCGACATGAGCAAGCACCACGGCGAGCACCCGCGCTTCGGTGCCATGGACGTCTGCCCGCTGGTCCCCGTCGCCAACATCACGATGGAGCAGACGGTCGAGTGGGCGCACAAGCTCGGCCGGCGGCTCGGTGAAGAAGCTGGCATCTCCGGCTACTTCTACGAATACGCTGCCAAGGAGGAGAAACGCCGCAACCTGGCGACGTGCCGCGCGGGCGAATACGAAGCGCTTCCAGATCGACTCAAGCAGCCGCAGTGGAAGACCGACTTCGGTCCGGGGACGTTCGACGCGAAGTATGGCGTGACCGCCGTCGGTGCGCGTGACTTTCTCGTCGCTTACAACGTCAACCTGAACACGACGTCAACGCGTCGGGCGAACGCGATCGCGTTTGACGTCCGCGAGAAGGGTCGCAAGAAGCGCGAGAACGACTCACTCGCTGGCCCGGTCGTCAAGGACGAAAACGGCAACGACGCGTGGATCCCCGGCTCGCTCAAGTGCGTCAAGGGCATCGGCTGGTTCATCGAGGAGTACGGCGTCGCCCAGATCTCGATGAACCTGACGAATATCAGCGTCACGCCGGTGCACGTTGCGTTTGACGAGGTCTGTAGGAAGGCCGAGGCCCGCGGCGTGCGGGTGACCGGGTCGGAGCTGGTCGGGCTGATCCCGCTCAAGGGGATGTTGGATGCGGGCAAGCACTATCTGCGCAAGCAGCAGCGTTCGCTGGGCGTGTCGGACGCCGAGATCATCAAGATCGCGGTCAAGAGCATGGGGCTCGATGAGCTGCATCCGTTCAAGCCGGAAGAGAAGATCATCGAATACGCGATCGAAGCGAAGAGCCGCGGACTTCAGTCCGCCCGGTCACGCCTCGCGCGCATGACCGTGGAAGACTTCGTCTGGGAGACCGCCAGCGAGAGCAAAGCTCCCGGCGGCGGTTCGATCAGTTCGGCGATGGGCGCGATGGGGGCCGCGCTGGGCACGATGGTCGCCAATCTGTCGAGCCACAAGCGCGGCTGGGACGAGCGCTGGGAGGAGTTCAGCGACTGGGCCGAGCGCGGCAAGGCCTGCCACGACGAGCTGCTCAAGCTGATCGACGACGACACCGACGCGTTCAACAAGATCATGGCGGCGTTCGGCCTGCCGGCGACGACCGACGAGGAGAAAGCCGCCCAGAACGCCGCGATCCAGGCCGCGACCAAGGAGGCGATCGAGGTCCCGTTCCGCGTGATGCAGGTGTCGCTGGAATCGATGGAGGTCGCCAAGGCGATGGCCGAAACCGGCAACCCGGCGAGCGTCTCCGACGCCGGCGTCGCCGCCCTCGCCGCCCGCTCGGCCGTGATGGGCGCGTTCCTCAACGTCAAGATCAACTCGTCCGACGTCGAGGACAAGGCGTGGATGACCGACATCCTCAGCCGCGCCGAGCAGATCCAGGAGCAGGCGGTCGCGCTGGAAAAGGGAATCCTCGGCATCGTCGAGCAGAAGTTATAGTGTGGCACCGGCATCTTGCCGGTGGAATCGCAGCGGCGCGCGCGGCCGGTATGACCGGTTGCAAACCGGTCCCACAGAAGATGTAGCGGCCGGGCCCCGCACCGGCCGTGGTCGTGGGCTTGCGCGCGGCACCCTGTGTCCGCAATGTTCTCAGCCGGCCAGCGCGTCCAAGCGGAACACACTGCTCGCTGCGCAGTGGCAGGTGGCTACAACATGGGGAGGAGTGCCGATGCTGCAAATTATTTCGGGCAAGTTTTTCAAGTCAGACGCTCGGCATACTCACCATGGGAAGGGGATTCTGTATTCAAACGTCTCATGGCCAGCCCCTATTCAGACGTGCGTGGGTACTCTTGAATCAGTCGACACATATCAAGAGATATCGTCGTTTGTTTTAAGCAATATGAACCAGATTTAAAATTTCGGACGCCTAATACCCAAAGGAGATTCGGAGATTGTTGTTCAGGTTAGCCATATTGCTTTGTTTTGGGTGCGCGCTTACTTCGCACCGGATAGGGCCGACGTGGACAGGTGCTGCCGACGCTTTGCTAGAGGCGCGACGGACCTGTTCATCTCAGGCCAGTTTGTGCAGCGCTTCTGTGAGCCAGGCCTGCGTGGTCAAGCCGCCGATGTCGAGCGCTTCGCGCACACGGTCGAGACGGTCATAGGTCTGCGACGTGAGCGGTATGTGGCGGTAATGGAAGCGTTCCGAATAGTGCTGCATACGATCCAAGTACTAAACTACAATGTTGACCTCGCATACTCAATGCTCGTTTACTGTCTGGAATCCCTGGCCCAGAGGTCCGATGAGTTCTCGCCCAGCTGGGAAGACTACGACGATAAGGAGCGAAATCGCCTGGATGCGGTCCTTGGCAGGGTCGATCCCACCGAAGCCGATAACATACGCGTCATTCTGCTTGAGTCTGGGCGGATGCGGGTGCAGCGACGGTTCATAGATTTCGTCGCGCGACACACCGCGGATTCCTTCTTTGTTGACGAGGCAAGAGGAATTCCCGGTGCACTGCGCAAATCAGCACTGAGGCGCGCTGCCAGAAACGCGTATATCATTCGGTCGCAGTACGTACATGCGCTCCGCCCGATCGTGGACCAGCTGCGGATCCCTCAGGTCGGGAAACGAGACGCGGTTTTCTGGGAGGGCGAACCATATCTGACGCTTTCGGGGCTGCTTCGGATCACACTTCACGTACTGGGGACCTTCATCGAGCAGGGCGAGCAGGTGGAAACCGAGGATCACGACTGGCGCAGCGAGCTGCCAGGTGTCATTCGTATGGAACTCGCGCCGCAGTATTGGATCTGGAATGCAGACTCATTTGGCCAGCAAGAGGCAGCGCGCCGTCTCTCGGCCTTCCTACGTCACATGGAAGATATTTCCGGGAAGGACGTTCCAATTGTCGATCTTGGCGCGTTAATGGCGAGGATTGAGCAACTCATGCCTCAGGCGCGTCCGTGTTACCAGCCTGCGATGCTAGGGCTGTATTGGCTGTACAACACAATCGTCGTGCCGGAAGCGAGGCGCGTCGGCTGGAAAGAGTTTATCGAAGCGTGGAGAGCTGAAGCGGATAAGTGTTGCGTGGAAATGCTGGTGGTTCGACTACTGGTCTCGCTGGACATACCGTGGGTGCTTGATGACTGCTTGAAGTCGTACCAAGAGTATGACTCGCGTAGGTTCAGGAAAACAGCTTTGTGTCTGCCAGGTCTTTTCGAGATTCTGCTGCTGGCAGGGCTCGCGAACATGGCCCTGAAAGCGGGGCAGAGTCAGGATTACGGAGAGCTGTTGGAGCGCGCGATTCTTGAGGGTGCCGGACGGCACGAGATTCAGAAACATTTGTTGGAGTGCTTGACGGAACGCAGACCAGTGGATTTAGGTAGTATCGTTCATTGGAGGACCACACATGGCAGTGTGCGATGAGGTCGAGAGGGGTAGTCCACTTTAGCCGTGGGGGCGGCTGGCCCACCCCAACGGGGTGGGGGCGCGATTGACCGCCCGGAACACTAGATCACCGTGCGTGAAAACACGCTGCGCGATGACCTGCGCAGCGGAGGCGGCGTGTCCCCACGCCGGTTTCCGGGTCGAGGACGACCCGGCTCTGTTGCATGATCGCGTGTACCCCAGCGCCGATTCGTGTCCCCCACCGCTGAAGCGATGGGGCACCCGTACTCATTTGACGAAGCACTGGCGGGCAAGCCGCCAGTGGCACCCGGCACCCGTACTCATTTGACGAAGCACTGGTGGACAAGCCACCAGTGGCACCCGGCCCCCTTACTCATTTGACGAAGCACTGGCGGGCAAGCCGCCAGTGGCACCCGGCACCCGTACTCATTTGACG